>JAKORQ010000377.1 GCA_029777755.1 Planctomycetota bacterium | reverse complement strand
TATCCAAAATCCGGCAACACCTGGGCCCGGACGTTCCTCACCAATTACCTCATGGATGCGGATGGCCCCGCGGACATCAATCACCTGCGCGGCGGACCCATCGCCAGCGCCCGAGAGGTATTCGACCGCTGGGCGGGGGTCGAGGCCTCGGACCTGCCGGCCGAGGAGATCGCCAACCTGCGGCCACACGTGTATCGAGAGATGGCCCGCCACATTGAACATCCGCTCTATATCAAGGTCCATGACGCCTGCACCCGGAATAGCGAAGGGGAACAGTTGTTTCCCGCCGATGTTACTGGTGGCGTCCTGTACATCATTCGCAACCCGCTCGACCTGGCTGTCTCGAACGCGCACCACGGCGGCCGGACATTGCCGCAGATCGTGGATGTGCTCTGCAATCCGCAGGCCGTGGTCCTGGACTTGAGCGATCGCCTGGGACCCCAACTGCCCCAGGTGCTGCTCTCCTGGAGCGGCCACGTGCAGTCCTGGGTTGATCAAGCGGGAATGCGTGTGACTGTGGTGCGCTTTGAGGATATGCTTTCCGAGCCGGAGGCCGCCTTCGAGTCGATCCTCGCCGCTCTGGATCTGGCGCCGGATCCACAGCGGCTGCAGCGTGCCCTGGCGTTCTCGAGCTTTGAAACTCTCCAGGCACAGGAGCGGCGCCTTGGCTTCCGCGAGAAGCAAATGAACGCCGACACCATGTTCTTCCGCGAGGGCCGGGCAGGAACATGGCGCCTGGAACTGGACGCCGACACGGCGGCTCGCATCCTCGAAACGCAGGGCGACGTAATGCGCCGATTTGGCTACATCAACCCTGCGGGTCAACCGGTCTTCTGAGAAGGAGCAACATGGAAGAGATCACGCTTCAATCGCTGGTTCGGCGGGCGGAAGGGTTCACCACGGCGAGAGTCCGCGATGACCTGATGATGCTCCATGTCGAGCACGGCGCCTACTATTCACTGGATCCCATTGGCGCAGAGATCTGGCAGCTCCTGGAGCAGCCAGGCACAGTGCAGCATCTGGTCGACCAACTCCTGCAGCACTACAGCGTCTCGCCGGAGCAATGCCAGGCGGACGTGTTGGCGTTCCTGGGGGAGATGCGCCAGAACGGCATGGTTCAGATCTCGTGAGACTGCTCCGCCGCTTTCTTCAACTC
>JAKORQ010000376.1 GCA_029777755.1 Planctomycetota bacterium | reverse complement strand
CATCGCGGCACTGGCCCTGCCACTGGCTGTCCTGATGACGCGCAAGCATGGCTGGGGCTGGGAGACGCTATTTGTGCTGTTCGCGGCGTTCTGCACGCTGGTGCTCTCGTACAGCGTGATCCTGTTTCCCCGTTACGTGCTGCCGATCACGGCGATGCTGCACCTGATGGCGGCGATCTCGCTGGGAAGACTGCTGATGGCAACGCACGCCCGGCCAGTGACGCAGGCAACCCTGGGTGTGGTAGCCGCCGTGGTGATGCTGGCGACGTACGCGCCCGTCTGCGCCGATTTCACACACCAGTTCTCCGACGACAGCCGCTATGCCCTGAACTACTGGGCGATCAATAACATCCCGCAGAACGCTCGCGTGTTTGCCGATGGATATGCCGAGTTGCATGACTCTGCCCTGCCGTTCGCCAGACAGCGGCGCGATGTGCGCCTGCGAACGCACTTCATCCTCGGGACCATGGGCGACCTGCAACGCCAGATCAATGCCGGCGAAGCGTACTACGTGATCTGCGATCTCTCCTATAGCCGCTATTTCGAGCCGGTGGCCATACCTGCACCCGGCCACGAGGGATCATCGCGGAACGCCAAGCGGTTCTATGAGTACCTGCTCACCACCCAGACGCCCGTCTGGAGCGCAAAGGAAAAGCGCAACATGCGCGCCTTTACCAGCCCGGAAATTCACGTCTATCGAATGACGCCGGAAATGTTCAAGGGACTATCGGAGAAGGCAGACTAAGCGGCGAGGATCCCGCCGTTTGAACCGGTCAGCATCGACTTGTTGTTGCAGATGACCACTGTCTCCCAGAGATCCAGGCTCTCCAGCTTGTAGCGGTAATCAATCTGGACGCCGGTGCGCTGGATAAGCTCACCCAGCGGAAGGTCAGACCGCCAACCGAGCTTGGTACACAGCGGACAAAGCCACTTCTCCACCTTCGCCACCACCGGGTTGGTGGACTGGAAGTGATTGACGATGATGATGCGGGCATTGCGCTTGGCGACCCGCTGCGCCTCTCGGATCAGGAGAAATGGATCCGATACCACGCTGATGACGTGGCTGATGAAAACGTGGTCGAAGGTGTCATCCCCGAATGGCAGGTCCAAGGCATTCCCCTGGAGCACCATCACGTTGTCGCGCTGCTGCTCGCGGATCTTCTTGCGACATTCGCGGAGCATGCCACCGGAGAGGTCGATACCCACGATGCTGCCCTGCCGGGGATAAAAGTGCAGTGACGTGCCGGTTCCGATCCCGATATCCAGCACGCGATCGCTGGGCTGGATATCCATGTGGGAGATTGCCTTCCGGATGTGCCGGCGGACGAGCTTCCCGAAGGTCACGTCATAAAACACCGACTGAACATCGTAGATGACACGAGTTGTGGCTTCTTGCATCGACATCGAAGAGCAACCTCATTGCAAAAATGTGATTATCCGCGGCAGCGGCGACGCAAGTCAATCCTCTTCGCCTT
>JAKORQ010000375.1 GCA_029777755.1 Planctomycetota bacterium | reverse complement strand
TATCTGCTCAATACCGCGCGCTTCGATCTGGGCAGTTCCATCTCGTACTTTCCGCAGAAGGTCGAAAGCGCCATCGTCAGCGCCCTGCCCTGGACAATTGGCCTCCTCGCAGTGGCCACTGTGATTTCCTTCGGCCTTGGCAGTCTGCTCGGCGCTCTGATTGCCTGGCCCGGCTCGCCTCGCTTCCTCAAATCCCTCTCGCCCGCGCTGATGGTGCTCTCGGCGATCCCCTACTACCTGTTGGCGCTGATCATTCTTTATCTTCTAGCGATCTGGACGGGCTGGTTCCCCTTAGGTGGCGCCTATAGCCAGATTCCTCAGCGCTTCGATCCCTCCACGCTTTGGGACCTAGCCTACCACGCCTTCCTGCCCGCCCTGTCGATCGTTCTTGCAGGTGTCGGATTCTGGGCGCTGGGCATGCGCGGCGCCATGATCAACGTACTGGGCGAGGACTATCTGACCTTGGCCGAAGCCAAGGGCCTACCGAAGGGCAGGATCTTCTTCGCCTATGCAGTGCGCAACGCGATGTTGCCACAGGTGACCTCCCTGGCCATTGCATTGGGGACCGCCGCATCCGGTTCCGTTCTCGTTGAAGTGGCCTTCAACTACCCCGGCATCGGCTACCTGCTCTACAACGCGCTACGCAGCTCGGACTACTTCCTCATCCAGGGGGTTGCCTTCTTTCTGGTGCTGACCGTGGCGCTGTCGGTCCTGATCCTGGACCTCATCTACCCCCTCCTCGATCCTCGCATCCAGCGCCGGTAGGTCGTGCAATTGAACTCGCTCGCCAGACATCTCGCCACGTCCACCCGCTTCGTCATTGCCAACCCAAAGATGCTGGCGGGCCTCATCCTGCTGCTGCTTTTGGTGCTCATTGGCCTTCTGGGGCCGCTGTTTATCGATGTGCGGCTGGCCGAGCCGATCTCGGTTCGAACCAACCAGGCGCCATCCGCCGAGCACCTCTTGGGCACCGACAGTGGGGGCCGGGAGCTCCTGGCAGTTTTCGTGGCAGCGACACCGCAAACCCTGCGCATGGGGGTGCTTGCCGGCCTCATTGGCGTTCTGATTGGCGTGACGCTAGGACTGGTCGCCGGCTATTTCGGCGGTTGGGCCGATCGAGTGATCAGCGCCATTACCGACACGATGCTCACCATCCCGCCGCTCGCCATCCTGCTGGTCGTGGCTGCCTCCGTCCGGGCGGTCAACATCGAGATGATGGCGATCATCATCGCCTCCTTGTCTTGGATGTTTGCCGCACGGGTGATCCGTTCGCAGGTCCTGACGCTGCGCGAGCAAAGCTACGTTCAGATGGCGAGGCTCTCCGGTTTCAGCAATTTCAGGGTCATCTTCCGGGAAATCCTCCCCAACATGTTGCCGATCGCCTTTGCCTCGTTTGTTGGGGCCGTCTCCGGCGCGATCCTCGCTGGACTCGGTCTCGAGGTGCTGGGCCTTGGTCCTCAGAATACCCCGACGCTCGGCATGACCATCTACTGGGCCCTGCTGTACTCCGCCTTCAGCCGGGGGATGTGGTGGTGGTGGGGCCCACCGATCATCATCCTCGTCATGCTTTTCGTCGCTCTGTTCCTCATTTCGGCCGCGCTGGACGAAGTTGCCAATCCCCGTCTGAGGACCAGCAAATGAGCGGCCCACTTCTCGAAATCCGCGATCTAAGCGTTTCCTACCGGCTGGGCCAACTGCAGGCGCGAGCGGTTGATGGCCTCAGCCTCACCCTCGAGCGCGGCGAACGGCTGGGCATCGTCGGAGAGTCCGGTTCGGGCAAGTCGACACTCGCTCTCGCACTGATGCGGCTTCATAAACCGCCCGCGATGATCGAGAGCGGCGAAGTCAAACTTGGCGGCACCGATATCCTTCGGCTGTCCAAGGAGGAACTGCGACGCTTCCGCTGGAGCGAGATCTCCCTCATCCCGCAGGGCGCGATGAACTCGCTCAACCCGGTGCTCAGAGTCCGGCAGCAGATGGCCGACACCATCCGAGCCCACCGTCGCGATCTTGGCGGCAAGCAGATTCGTCGGCGTATCGACGAGCTGCTGCAACGCGTCGGCCTCGATGCCAAGGTCGCTGAGCTCTACCCGCACGAACTCAGCGGCGGCATGAAACAGCGCGTGTGCATCGCGCTGGCCATCGTGCTTGAACCGAAGCTCATAATCGCCGACGAGCCAACCAGCGCTCTTGACGTCGTGGTCCAGCGTACGGTGATCGAAACCCTCAAGGACGTTCAGGCTCAGATCGGCGCCGCGCTGATCATGATCGGCCACGACATGGGCCTGATGGCGCAGTCAGTCGACCATCTGGCCGTCATGTATGCCGGCCGGCTCGTCGATGTCGCCCCAATCAAAGCGTTCTTCACTCGGCCGCTCCATCCCTACAGCCAGATGCTGATCTCATCCCTGCCCTCTCCCGATGAGACCAAACCCCTCGCCGGCATTCCGGGCATGCAGCCATCATTAACCGACCTGCCGTCGGGCTGCGCGTTCAACCCCCGCTGCCCTGTCGCGCAACCGGTCTGTCGAGAGCTGGTG
>JAKORQ010000374.1 GCA_029777755.1 Planctomycetota bacterium | reverse complement strand
TTCGTTCAACCCGGCGCCCAGGATGCCGTGGATCGGACGCATCGGTGTTCTCGGCCGCGGGGTGTGGGCGCTGATGATGCCGGTGATCATCATCGGGGGTCTGAAGATGGGGGTGTTCACCCCCACGGAGGCCGCAGTCGTCGCCGCCTTCTACGCGCTCTTCGTCGGCGTGTTCGTCTATCGCGAGCTGAACCTGAAGTCGATCTATCACTGCCTGCTGATCGCAGCACGCACGTCGGCGGTGGTGCTGATCCTGGTGGCGATGGCGATGGTGGCGTCCTACATGATCACGATCGCGGACGTTCCGGGTCAGATCGGTGCCTGGCTCGAGCCGATTGCCGACAGCCCCGGGATGCTGGTCGCTGCGATGCTGCTGATCGCGTTCGGGCTGGGAATGGTGCTCGATTTCATCCCGATTGTCCTCGTCCTGACCCCGGTGTTCATGCCGATCATCCGGGCTGCAGGCGTGGATCCGGTCTATTTCGGTGTCGTATTCATCATGACCGTTGCGATCGGCATGATCACCCCGCCGGTAGGTGTGGTGCTCAACGTGATCGCCTCCATCGGCAAGGTCTCCATGGAGCGTGCGGTGCGCGGCGTGCTGCCCTTTCTCGCCGCCGAGGCCCTGATCGTGATCCTGCTGCTGCTGTTCCCTGCATTTGTCACCGTGCCCGCAGGCTGGTGGCGCTGATTCAAACCGTGTCGTTATCGTCGTTCCAGAAGGAGGAGACTTCCATGAAAAGCAATCTGAAAACCACAATCCTTGCCGCCGCGATGGCGTGCAGCGTCATGCTGACCGGCCCCACCGCTGCGCAGGAAATCACCGCCAAATTCTCCGTCACACTACCGGAGGCTTCGCATCAGGGCCAGGGCGTGGCCAAGTTCGTCCAGCTCGTCAAGGAGCGCAGCCAGGGCCGCATCGAGATCAAGCCCTACTACAACGCTGCCCTCGGTAACGACGTGCAGGTCACCTCGGCCCTGCAGGGCGGGAGCATCCAGTTTGTGGTGCCGCAGACCACGACGCTGACGGGCATGATCAAGGAGTTCGAGGTGCTCGATTATCCCTTCCTGTTCGACAGCGAGCAGGAGGCCGAGGCGGTGCTGGATGGTGCCGTCGGGCAGCGCCTGCTGGACACCTTGCCGGAGAAGGGCCTGGTGGGCCTGGCATTCTGGGAAAACGGCTTCTTCAACTTCACCAATTCGCGTCATCCGATCGCGAAGCTGGAAGACTTCAACGATCTCAAGCTGCGTGCCGTGCAGGCCAAGATCTCGCAGGAATCGATCAAGACACTGGGCGCGACGCCGGTCCCGCTCGCGGTGCCCGAACTCTTTACCGCGCTCGAAACGCGCACGGTCGACGGCCAAGGCACACCTGCAACCGTCACCACCGCCCTGCGTCTCGATGAGGTGCAGAAGTACCTATCGAAAACGCGCCACACCTATGGCGCATTCATCCCGCTGGTCAGCAAGAAGTTCTGGGACAAACTGTCCGAGGACGACCGCAAGCTGCTGTTGCAGGCTGCAATCGATGCGCGCACGTATCAACGCGGTGTGGCGCGAGATCAGGACAGAGACGCGCTCGCGAAGATGGCCGCCAAGGGGGTCGCGATCAACGAAGTGAGTCCCGCGGAGCGTACCCGCATGCGCGAAGCATCCAAGCCGATCTGGGATGCGTTCGCA
>JAKORQ010000373.1 GCA_029777755.1 Planctomycetota bacterium | reverse complement strand
GTTCTTCGATATCAGCGATCGTCAGCTCTATCGTCTCCCGGCGTACTATCTCGCTACCCTGCTGTCGCGGCGCATAGATGCGCTACTGGTGCCCTACATGAAGGGCCGCGAGGATGAGTACGACTACGACGTAGTCGAGGCGTACTTGCAGATCAAAAGTGTCACCTCAGAGATAGCCGGTGGCCACGCCATGGGGTATCACGACCATGTGATCGGCGGGAATGTGGTCCACTGCAAGCGCGCCCTGTCGGCCGCCGATAGTTGTCGCGCGGCACTGAACGCCCTGCTTGAGAGAAAGCTATTCACGCCGGAGCAGATCGATCCGCTGCTGGAGGAACTCAAGGCTGTGCGCCAGGCCCTCGAGGATCGTATCGCCGAGCTGCGCGCCAGGATGTGGTGGCAGAACAGGTAAACCTCATCACGCCGGGCGCAAATGCTTGGCATCGCGCGCCCACTGCGCATGTTCATCCGGCTCGATGGCCCGGCCGCGCTGCCGCGCGTATGCCTGGGTGAACTCCGCTCCGAGGAACACCAGCAGCGATGAGTAATACACCCACAGCAGCAGCACAAGCAGTGATCCGGCCGCCCCATACGATGATGCAGTGCTGCTGTGCGCCAAGTACAGCCCGACGCCGAACTTACCAATGGCAAACAGTACGGCCGTCACCGTCGCCCCAAGCCATACATCGCGCCAGGCGATCTTCACGTCCGGCAGGTATTTGTACATGAGCCCAAACAACAGGATGAACACGCACAGGCTCACGCCCAGATCCACCCACTGCCAGATGATCGCACCCTGCGGGATGATGATGCCGATGATCGAGCTGGCCACCAGTGACACCAGCAGCAGGAAGGCAATCGCCAGAATCATGCCGGCCGACAGCAGGCGCTTGCGGATAAACCCCTTAATGCCCTCGCTCTTTCTCGGCTCCACATCCCATATGCGATTGAGAGACGCCTGAAGCTGGGCAAACACCCCCGTGGCGGAGAACAGGAGGATCAGCAGGCTCACGATGCCGGCGATGGTTCCCCACCCCGGCTGCTCGCCGGCAGAGTCGATCACCATACTGACGGCCTCGGCCGCCTGTGGACCGACCATCTCCTGTATCTTGCTGATCAGCGCCGCCTGCTTTTCCTCCCCCAGCAGGCTGGCGATACGCAGCAGCAGGATGAGCAATGGTGCAAGTGAAAGTGCCGTGTAAAACGCCAGAGCGCCAGCGAGGCTCATGCAGTCATCCTCGCCGAAGTTGGCGATGGTCTTCTTCAATAACGCCCATGTGTTACTCATGATCCCCCCTTGCACGGATGCTATGGCTGGCCGGCGCTGTGCTCGCCAAGCCAATTTCGCACATGTTCCTCCGTTATTCTTGCTCTACCTGAACAATATGCAGGTTAAACCAGTGGCGCGCAAATCTATGCTTGAGCTTGGTTTGCAGGCTCCGTAAGATTCCTTTGCTTTTCAGGCCCTTGACGAATCAGGGAATTTGTGAAAACTTTCACCAGCAGTTAGTGAGCCCTTTATGAGAGGCTTACGACCCTGACTCGAGAGATAAATGGACGGTCTCGCCCTAGTGTTTCCCTCTGAAGGAGTAGCAAGAAATCATGTTTCCGGTTGATTCGTTCGCCGGTGTGTTGGCGGCAGCTACAGAATCTGCTACGCAGGCTACCACTGCCGCGTCGCAGTTCTTCTCCAACCTGCCCGGTGGCATGGCGGACCTCGCCACCAAGCCGAGCGTCGGCCACGCCGTGGTCGTGCTGTGCATTGTCTCCTTCCTGGGACTGGCACTGGGCACCATCAAGATCTTTGGCATCAGCCTTGGAATCGGCGGCGTGCTGTTTTCCGGTATCGCCGTCGCCCACCTGATGACCGGCTGGGGTCTGCCGCTGCTGGATGCGCCCGGTGAGCATCATGTGCTGCACTTCGTGCGCGAGTTTGGCCTGATCCTGTTCGTCTATACCATCGGCGTACAGGTAGGCCCGGGCTTTTTCTCCTCGCTTCGCAAGGACGGCCTGAAGCTCAACCTCATGGCG
>JAKORQ010000372.1 GCA_029777755.1 Planctomycetota bacterium | reverse complement strand
GCTGATCGGGCGGGTAGATCAGGTGCACGTAATCACCCTCGATGTGGGCTGTAGGCTGGCCATCGGTGATTGCCAGGATCTGGCGATTGTCGCCGCCGCGGCGCTTGAGGATCTTTCGCGCCAGCTGGATGCCCATGTGCAGGTTGGTGAAATGCTGCGGCGCCTTGTCCAGATGGCTGACCGGGACGCGCATATGTACTGAATAGTCGAAGATGGTCACCGGCTTGGGCATGATCAGCGGCAGGGCGATGGGGGGGATGCGAGTCGCACCGGAGTAGAAGCCGACGAAATCGATGGTGTCCTGAGGGAAGCGCGAGTTGACCAGTTCCTGCATGGCCAGCGCGACCTTCTTGGCCGCCAGGAAGCGGCTGAAGCGCATCATCGAGCCGCTCATGTCCAGCAGCACGACGGTTGAGCAACTGGTGACGCCTTCCTGCTGATGCAGCTCGAAATCACGCTCCTCAAAGCGGATGCGCCTTTTGCCCCGGTCGTCTGCCTGTGGTAAGCCGTGGCGGGTCAGGGCGTTGTGGAGCGTCTGGTGCAGGTCAAGCTCATTGATGGGATCGCCATACTGGTATGGCCGGATTCCCTCCAGGCGTTCGCCACCGACACCAGGTGTCTCGGATACATGCCCGTCGCGCAGGCCCTGGCGCAAGTTCTGGAAGATCTCGGCCAGCGCCTTGAGCTGCATGCGGTTAAGCGCCCGCGGGGTGAGGCGCAATCGCCCCTGGCCATCCTTTTCCAGCAGGCCCTCCTCGATCAGCTTCTCGACGATCTCGGAGTCTCGTTCCCCGTCCTCCATGAGTTGTTGCAAAGCATCCAGTGCCTGCTGGCCATGCTGGAGTATAAACTCCATTAGCTTGTCGAACCCGAAAAGCTTATCGGGGGTGGGGAATTCCTCACCATCGTATTGGCCATAAAAGTACCGCATGGTACAAGGATTCTAGTCCGCCGGAGAGTCGCTGACCGTTGATAATGCGACATTGTGTATGCGGTGATTGGGGCGCTTGCAGATGCAGAGGCTGATCGAGTTCATGCTGGGGCTGGACCGCGACGTCCTCGGTCAGCAGGGGGATTACTCCCTCACGTTCGATCCCGTCTGGCCATTTCAGCAGTACCTACCCTCGGCGATCTGGAACGGCGTCCTGGTCATCGCCACCGGCCTGTTTGTCTGGTGGGTCTATCAGCGCGAGTCGGGCACGAGGCGCATGCGGCTGTTTGCAGGTTTCATGCGACTTGCGCTTCTGCTACTGATCCTTGCCCTGCTGAATCGCCCGATGCTCAGCCTCGTACAGACGCGCGAGGAACCGTCGGTGCTGGCGGTGCTCCTGGATGAGAGCCTGAGCATGCAGGTGGCCGACGCGCCTGGCGAGGCCGATGAGCAGCCGATCTCTCGCCTGGAGGCGGCGAGGCGCCTGCTCACGGGAGAATCGGGCAATCTCTTGCGGCAACTGCTTTCGCGACATGAGTTGCGCATCTACCGCTTTGCCGGCAGCGCCATGCACATGGCGACAGTCTCCTCAGAGCAGCAGCTTCCTGAGGTGATCGAGCAGTTGGCGGCGCTGGAGCCAAAGGGGCAGAGCACGCGCCTGGCCAGCAGCATCCAGCAGGTGGCGCATCAACTGCAGGGTCAGCGGGTGGCCGGCATGGTGGTGCTGACTGATGGACGAGAGATGCCATCATACGCTGAGGCATCCAGCGAGCCGCCGGGCGTGCGCGTCTTCCCAGTGCCGCTGGGAGGGGATGCCCAGGTGCGCAACGTTAGCATCCGCTCGGTAGTGGCCGAGGATACGGTTTTCGTGGGTGACCTGGTGTCGGTGCGGGCGCGCATCGAGGCCGCCGGCGGTGATCCGCAGCAGGAAATTCGCGTACACCTGGAGCGAGCTGACGGCGGGGCGATCCTCGATACCGAGGGCCGGCCGGTTTCCGCCATCGCCTCGCGCAGCGCAGATGGAATCTATGACGTGGACATGGTTTTCCCCGCCACCGAGGCGGGAGACCTGAATCTCATCGTGCGGGCCGAGAGCCTGCCCGGGGAGATCACGCATGATGACAATTCTCGCGCCATCCAGTTGGCCGTGCTGGATGCGAAGGTGAATCTGCTCTATGTGGATGGCTACCCCCGCTGGGAGTTTCGCTATCTCAAGACGCAGATGATGCGCGACAAGTCGATCGAGATCAGCACTCTGCTTACCAGCGCCGATCAGGACTACCTCCATGAGGGGGATATCCCCATCCGCTACTTCCCCACCAATATGGATCAGCTCATGGAGTACGATGTCGTGCTTTTTGGCGATGTCGATCCACGCCAGTTCACCGATGCGCAGTTGCAGCTCGTACGCGAGTTTGTCACGCGGCGGGGCGGCGGATTTGGCATGATCGCCGGCCCGCGCTACTCACCACATGCGTGGCGGGGAACGCCCATCGAGCAGATCCTGCCGGTGGATATTCTGCCGGTCGCGCAGGATCAGGCGGTGGAGGCATTTCGTCCGGTTCTGACGGCCGAGGGGGCTGAGTCGCCGATCTTCCGCTTCTTTGCCAATCGCGAGGAGAATGAGCGGTACATCCGCGAATTGCTTCCGCCGCTGTACTGGTTTGCGCAGGGCGTCAGTG
>JAKORQ010000371.1 GCA_029777755.1 Planctomycetota bacterium | reverse complement strand
GATGACTTCATTGTCATTGACCTTTACGCCACCCTGCTTGACGATCGCCGCGATGGAGCGGATCAGGTGCTGGTTGGTGCCCATTCGTCCGGTGACGCCATTCATGATGATGCCGACTCGATGTGTGATCATGTCTTTCTCCTTTTCTCAAATGAGTTAGCGGGCGCCGGGCGGAAGTGCGCCTGGCTGAGCCGATGAAGACTGTAGCCGACGGCGGCGGCGCGAATCATTGGACTGCGTGGAGAAGTTTTGTACTATTCGGACATGGCGGACGCGCCACTCATATTCCACTACGGCCAGGCGGTCCCGCAGTGCGATCACCGCATCGACAAGCATTTCGAGGGGTATTGCACGCTCCAGTACATGTCCGGGGGCGCGGTGGCGCTGAGCATCGATGGCGACCGCCGGCTGCTGGAGGGAAGGTGGTTCTGGAGCTGCTATCCCGGGCCGCGGATCGCTTTCTGCCCGGCCATCGAGCGTTCCACGTGGAACCATCGCTACCTGGCGTTCAGCGGCGACCTGGTGAGGACATGGGAGCAGGAGCAGATATTCCCCATTCCGCCACAGTCGCCGCCGCACGGCGCGGATTACTCATCGCGGTTTGACGAGTTGCTGGCACTCTCGCGCCGCGAGGACAAGTGGGGCGTGAGGAGGGCGATCAATGTCCTGGAGGGGATTCTGATCGAGCTGGCCGAGTGGCGCAACCGTACGACGGAGGATGTGCTGGTGAGTCGTGCGATTGGCCTTTTGCACGATTCGGCCGACGATCCTGTGCAACTGAGCCAATTGGCCGGCCACTTGGGAGTATCGGAAAGAACGCTGCGGCGCAGGTTCATCGCCGCCACGGGAATGTCGCCGCAGCGTTACGTGATCCAGCACCGCACGGCCGCCGCCCGCCGCCTGTTGGCCGAGACCGACCTGCCGATAAAGCAGATCGCCGAGCAACTGGGCTATCGCGACGTGTTCTTCTTCACGCGCCAGTTCAAAAAGGCCACAGGCGTCTCGCCGGGGGAGTACCGCAGAACCTGCGCGGGGTAGGGGCAGATGGTCTGGGCGGGACTGCTCTGCTTTTCCCTCTGTCGCTCCGTCGTTTCGTCGCTCAATTCCTCTTTCCTGGTGTCTTGGGGTCTTCGTGTCTTTGTGTCGAGATGGGATCGGCGCAAGCCGCCGGCCGACGTTTTTCGTCGTTACCTCGTTGCGTCATGATGAAAACGGGCTGTGCAGGATTACACTGCCTCCATGCCCGAGCACTGTTACGTCATCGCGCCGGTTAAGCTTCCTCCGGAGGGGCGACGGTTGTAGGATGGCCCGTCGTGGGGCCAGGTTCTCGCGCTGCCGATAGATCGGTTTCATCCGCAGTCCAGTGAGCATCGGCCGATCGTGCGGGCGAAGATGCAGCATGACGATGAAGCGCTGCATCTGCTGTTCGATGTGCAGGATCGGTACGTCATCGCCACGCATCAGGGGTATCAGCGGCCAGTGTACCAGGATAGCTGTGTGGAGTGCTTCCTGGAGCCGCTGCCGGGGCGGGGGTATCTCAACTTCGAGGTAAACTGCATCGGGGCGCTACT
>JAKORQ010000370.1 GCA_029777755.1 Planctomycetota bacterium | reverse complement strand
GTGGTGTTCCAGCTCCGCAACAACAAGGGCCAGGTCGTCTATGGCATGGACTCCTACACCGCGAGGGTAAGTCCCAACATCGACGCCGAGGGCAACTTCGCCATCCGCTTCGATTTCACCTGCGACCTGCAGGAGGGCCACTACTCGCTGGCCGTCCGCCTGGAAGACCGCAGCGACCCGATGGCCAACCTTTTGTTGGAGAAAGCCATCAACGTGATGGTGATAGAGGTCGTCCGCAACGAGCGAAGCTTTATTGGCGCCGTCGACCTGCACGGCACATGCAAGGCGGTGTAGATTTTCGATCTGGGATTTTCGATTGAGATGCGCCCGCACGGTGGCAGCGCAGTCAATCAACGACAAACAGCCCACACATCCATCCCCCGATCCCCGCATAGGCACAGTATCTGGACTGTGCACAATTTCCCTTAATGACACGTTTGCCTGCCTTGCCATAGACTCTGTCGGGAAAGGGAGGATTCGTATTGAGCAGCAATTCCGGTCGATATGAGAAGATGGTCTATCGTCGCTGTGGCCGGTCGGGGTTGAAGTTGCCGGCCATTGCGCTGGGTGCGTGGGAGACCTTTGGCGGATACCGTGGCGAGGATGTCGCCCGCGAGTGTCTGCTGGGGGCATTTGACCTGGGGATCACTCATTTCGATCTCGCCAACAACTATGGCGACCCGCCTGGGAATGCCGAGATCATCTGCGGAAAGATCTTCCGCGAGATGCCACGCGATGAACTGGTCATATCCTCCAAGGCCGGCTGCCCCATGTGGCCGGGCCCGTACGGCGACTGGGGCTCGCGCAAGCACATCATCGCCAGTTGCGACCAGTCGCTGAAGCGCACCGGCCTGGAATACTTCGACATCTTCTACTCACACCGCGCCGATCCTGAGACGCCCATCGAGGAAACCATCGGCGCACTGGAGCAGATCGTGCGCCAGGGCAAGGCGCTGTACGTGGGCCTGAGCAACTACGACGGCGCCCAGTTCGTGCAGGCGGTGAACGCCGCCAGGTCGATCGGGCTGCCCATCACCATCGATCAGCCTCACTTCAACCTGCTTTCACGCAAGGCGGAGTGGGACCTGTTCCCGCAGGCGGCCTCGCTGGGCGTGGGGATCATCGTCTACTGCCCGCTGGCGTCCGGGCTGCTCACCGGCAAGTACCTCTCCGGCGATATCCCCGAGGGAAGCAGGGGCGCGAAATGGGGTAAAGGCTGGCTCAAGGACGTGCTCACACCACAGCGTATTGACCAGATCAACCAGCTCAACGAGCTGGCGAAAGCACGTGGCCAGACGCTGGCGCAGATGACCATCTCCTGGACCGCACGCCATCCGGGCATCACCAGCGTGCTGATCGGCGCATCGAGCCTCAGGCAGATCCAGGAGAATGTGAAGGCGCTGGAGAATACCCAGTTCACCAACGAGGAGCTGGAAGCGATCGACCGCATCGCCCCGGCCAGGTAAACGGAGGAGATATGCGCGGAATCTGGTTCTTCATCTGCTTTGCGTCGGCCACGCTCCTCGAACTGCTCGAGCGACGGGTTCTCCATGGGCTGGTGCGCAGCCGGGGGATCTCCCGTTAGCCTTCGCGCACGATCGGCTTGGCATGCCAGGCGCGCCGGCTGATCACCCGCGTGAGCCAGTCGGCCAGCGGCGTACCCGCCAGGTAAAGGTGATGCTCGATCCGCATCGAGCGGCAGCTCTCCACGAGCTGCTGCTGATGATTGCGAAAGTTCTCAAGGTAAGTCCGCCGCACCACCGCCGGCTCGGCCAGCATCGGCTGCTCCCCCTCCAGCCCGCGAAAACGCGACCAGTTGCGGAAGGGAAACTCCTGTTCGTCCGGGTCGATCACCTGCAGGCAGATGGTGTCGTGCCGCTCATAGTTCAGGCGGGCGAATGCCTCACGGACGCGGGTCAGCGGCGTGAAGAAATCGGAGATGATGATCACCAGCGCCCGCCGACCCAGGCGATCGGCCGCCTCCTGCACGGCGTCGGTGAGGTTCGACTTGCCGCGAGCCTCGGTGCGCTCCAGTTGCTCGATGATCAGCGAAAGCTGGCTGGTGGTGGCGTGCGGCGGCAGGTAGCTGGTCATCTTCTCCGCGAAAGTCCCAAGCCCTACGCTTTCCGTCTGACGCAGCATGATGTAGGCAAGCGAAGCCACGATCCGGGCGGCCGCGTCAAACTTGCGCCCATGGAGCCGGCCATATCCCATCGACCCGGACGAATCCAACAGCAGCAGGCAGCGGAGGTTGGTCTCCTCGTCAAACTCCTTGATGTATGGGCGATCCGTCCGCGCCAGCACCCGCCAGTCCAAATGCCGCGGCTCATCCCCCGGCACATAAAACCTGTGCTGGCGAAACTCCACGCTGGAACCCTTGATCGGGCTTTTGTGCAGGCCAATCGTCGAGCCTTCCACCACCCTCCTGGCCGCCACCTCCATGTGGTTCAGCCGCTCCACCAGCTCGGCGTCGAGATATCGAGATACCAGCGCCATTCACTCACCCCGGCTTTCAAAGGCCTCGGCCGGCGGCTCCGGCGGCGCCTTGGTCGAGTCAGAGAAACTCCACCAGGTCACAACGCCCAACACCAGCGCCAAGACCGCACATGCCAGCGCCCAGCGCATCGCCCGCCGACGAACCTCCTGTTCATCCTCCACGGCCGGCGACGCCTCGCCGCTCTCCTCCATCTGCTCGCCGGCCAGTATCGCGCGATTGATCGTCACCGATATCTGCCGCAGGTCATCTGCCGGGCTTATCTGCGAGAGAATCGCCCCCGGTTCTCCCGTCCTGCGGCGCTCCGCGAGCACCTGTCCGATAAGCTGCCCGATCGCGGCCGCATCGACACCCTCCTCAACATGCAGCAGAGGACTCACATCCAGCAGCCGCACCTCGCCGGATGCATCTATGAGGATGTTCCCATCATGCAGCGCGCCGTGAATGATCCCATGCCCGTGCATCGCCTCCACGGTCAGCACCAGCTCGCGGAGCATGCGGGCCACCATCCGCTCATCATGTCCCTGGTCACATAGCCACGACAGGAAGCTCGTCCCCTCGATGTACTCCCAGATGCCGTAAACCTGCCCATCCTCATCGCGCTCCACCGAGATCAGCGTGGCGACATTGCGATGCGGCAGCTCCCGGATGCGGGCCAGGCGCTCTTTTATGTCCGGGTGGAGCTGGCCATCCAGCAGGCAGTCATCATCAATCACCTTCAGCACGATCTGCCGCAGCTGACCCGACAGGCACAACGCCGTCCGCCCCTCCTTCAGCCAGCGCACGAACTCGTACCCGCACAACGTCTGCGGCGCGCTTCGTACCGATCGTTCCTGTGCCTGCATCCTCACAGTAGCCGCTCGCCATTACCCTTGGGAACCAGCGAGAGGATCTTCGCGATTATATGCTCGACGGTGATCCCCTCCGCCTCGGCATTGAAGCTGGGGATAAGGCGATGCCGCAGCACCGGCGGCGTCACCGCCTCGATATCCTCGGTCGTGACATACAGCCGCCCATACAGCAGCGCCCGCGCCTTGCCCGCCAGGATCAGGTACTGTCCCGCACGCGGGCCCGCGCCCCACGATACCCAGTGACGCACAAAGTCAGACGCCTCCGGCTCGTTCGGGCGCGTCGCGCGAACGATATCCAGGGCATAGTTGAACACGTGATCGCTCACCGGCACCCGGCGAACCAGGTCCTGTAGCTCTATCAGGCGCTCCGCCCCCAGCACGCGCTTGACCTTCGCCGCGCTCTGGCTGGTGGTGCGCTTGAGAATCTCCAGTTCCTCGTCGCGCTGCGGGTACTTCACGAGCACCATGAACATGAATCGGTCGAGCTGCGCCTCGGGCAGCGGATACGTGCCTTCCTGCTCGATCGGGTTCTGTGTCGCCAACACGAAAAACGGGTCGGGCAGATCCAGCGTGCGACTACCGGCCGTCACCTGCCGCTCCTGCATCGCTTGCAGCAGCGCTGCCTGCGTCTTGGGAGGCGTGCGGTTGATCTCATCGGCCAGCAGCAGGTTCGCGAAAATCGGCCCGCGTTGAAACTCAAACTTGCGATGCCCCGTCTCCACGTCCTCCTGAAGGATGTCGGTGCCGGTGATGTCTGAGGGCATCAGGTCGGGCGTGAACTGGATGCGGTGGAAGGACAGCTCCAACGCCTGCGCCACCGTGGAGATCAGCAGCGTCTTGGCCAGCCCCGGCACGCCCTGCATCAGGCAGTGCCCGCGGGCGAGCATGGCGATCAGCATCTCCTCCACCACCAGCTCCTGGCCAACGATTACCTTCGCCAGTTCCGAGCGAAGCTGCCGGCAGGCATCGGCCAGATACTCCGCCGCCTTGATGTCCGATGAGCTGGTCACCTGCGAGATTTCCTGCACCGACATTCCCGATCCTTCCTGCATTAAGGCTTGAGCAGCCTGAGTGACTCGATCGATACCCCGGTGCTCTTCTCCCCGCCCAGTGTCAGCAGTCGAACACCAAAATACCGCGTATCCTCGCCGGAGAGGCCATGCCGCCCCTGCCAGATTGCCTTGCCGTCCATCTCCACCACGGCCCAGTCCCGATTCAGGCGGATCCGCAGGTTCACTCGCCCTGTCGGCGCCGCCAACGCAGCTTCCTGCGCCGTCCTGCCATCGGGAAGCACCACCCGCGCCCGCCCGTTTTCCACCAGACAGACCAGTTCATGCGACGTAAGCCCCGTGTCGGCCGCGAAATCAGGCCGATCCGTCACGTAAAGCTGCGTGATCAGGTCAGTATCAGCCCGATCGATCTCGATGGCGCTCTCCACTGCGATCGTCTCATCGGCCGCGACTGCCCTGTCCATCACAAACCCGCCGCCCACGGGTTTTTCCGTCCTGCGCGTCTGCACCTGTACCTTGGCGCCGCCTTCCACCACGATCGGCAGCACGCCCAGCGGCTTGAGACCGGCCGGCTGCTCGGTATGGAACTCGGCGACCGCGGCCGGCGTGACGAAGTACGTCTCCAGCAGTTCCGCCTCGGTACGGATCTCCTTCGCCGGGGCAAACAGCATCCACGCCCCGATCACCACCACCAGCGTGACGATCATCACCGCCAGCGTCGCGACAATGTTGGCCGTCGGCAGATTCCATTGCCGCTTCTCGATATCGTCAATGCTCTCCATGAGCTTGCGCGTGAACCCCGGGCCAGCCTGGATGCTGCGATACTCCCGCCCGCTGGCCAGGTCCTCCCGCGCCCGGCAGAGCATGGCAAACTCCTCACCTTTTTCCCCGGCATCGCGCAGGATCTCCACGGCCTGCCGCCAGGATGGCGTACCCGGGCCTGCCCGAAGCGCCTCGGCCAGGAGAAGCTCAAACTCCTCGGATTGGATATCCATACTCTGCATTCGCTAGCTCGAAATCCTCATGTATGTACTATCGCAGGCGCGGCGAGTCGTTGCCGCCGATCAGCTTTGCCAGCCGCCGCAACCCGTGAAACATGCGCGACCGCAGCGTCACCGCCTTGGTGCCGGTTATCTCCTCCATCTCCGCGTAGCTCAGGTCCTGGAAAATGCCCATCATGATGACCTCCTTCTGGTCAGTGGGCAGGTCATCCAGCGCCACCAGGATGCGGGCGATCTCCTCGCGCTTCTCCACGTCATTGGTTGCCTTCGCCGCCACCTGGTAGGCGTCGCCGCGCTCTTCCGATCCCTGCAGGTTCAGCTCGGTCATGGTGCGGATCGGGCTGCGCTTGCGCTTGCGGGCGTGGTTGATCGCCAGGTTGCGCGTGATGGTGAACAGCCAGGTCGAGAATTTCTGGGGATACTTGTAGGTGGGAGCGAAGCGGAACGCGCGTAAAAACACCTCCTGGCCGATCGCCTCGACGTCTTCCAGGTTGCCAAGCATGCGGTACAGATAGGAGAGGACCGCGCCGTTGTAGCGCTCGTAGATGATGGCGAACGCCTGCTTGTCTCCCTGCTGCACACGGCGCATCAGCTGCTCGTCAGGGGTCTTGCCCAGCGATGCCGGCTCGAAGCTCGTCTGTTCCTCGGACTTGCCCGGAGCTGGCGTGGCCGGCTTGGTCCTGGACTTCCGGCTGGCGGCTTGTGAATCACGTCCGGGCATTCGCTTCGCTTACTCCTCGCCTCTCAAACAGATGGGATCGCTCACTGTGCACCTTACTGTATCATCTTTTCAGATCCCCGTTTAAGGGGAACCCTATTTAGCGCAACGCCCGCCGGACAACAAAATTCCCCCATCTGTGCCCGAGGGCACACACGGCAGCTTTCCCTTCGTCGCTTCGTCCCTTCTCCTTCGTGCCTTCCCCCTTAACCCAATTCTTACATCAAGCTATCGCTCACTAAGCAATCCTGAAGATAATCCCCTCACCGCTCAGGTTGCTGAGCGTGCGTAAATCGCGGCCATTGGCCGCAGGACAAAGGAGCTTTTATGTTCGTTCGTCGTTTCCTACCGGCCTTCGCTACGATCACCTGTGGTTCGCTGGCGATGGCGGCGGATGCCTCCCTTGAGGAGCTCAAGGCCCAGCTCAACGCCCTCCAGCAGAAGATCCAAACGCTCGAGGCGCAGCAGGAGGCTCAGGCAAAGGCCCAGGTAACCTTGCAGCAGGTGGTCTCTGACGCTGACCGCCGCAGCGAACTGCCCAGGCCCGAGCAGTTCACGGCCGGCTATCGCAATGGCCGATTCACCATCGCCAGCGAGGATGGCAATTTCAGCCTCTACCCCACCGCACAGTTCCAGTTCCGCTACGCCGGCAGCTACCAGGATGCCGACGGCGGCAGCGTCTATGACGATGGCTTTGAGCTACGGCGAATGAAGCTCGGCATCGCCGGCAATCTGCTGGCAAAGGATCTCACCTACAAATTCCAGTGGGCGACAGATCGCGGCAACGGCAACATGCGCCTGGAGGATGGCTGGATCCGTTATTGCCTGGGCAAGAACTTCTCCATCGTGGCCGGCCAGTTCGAGGACCTGACAAGCCATGAGGCATTGGTCAGCTCCAGCCGGCAGCTTGCCACCGAGCAGAGCTACGCCAACCGCGTGCTGGTGGACAGCCTCTCCGAGTATGTGCAGGGAGTGGGCATCACCTACAGCACGGGTAAGCTGCGCGTCTCGGCCGCGTTCTCCGACGGCGCAGGCTCGGCCAACACCGGTTGGCGCGACCAGTCGCTGGGCGCATCGCCGGCGCCGGGCGCCCCGGCGGCCTTCTCCACCATCCGCTACGCAACCAGCGCGCGCGCGGAGTTTCTGCTGATGGGCGACAACTGGAAGGCGTACGATGACTTCACCGCCCGCGGCAACAAGGACGATCTGCTGGTCCTCGGCGGCGGCGTTCACCGCAGCGAGGGGACCGACGGCGAGCTTTACCTCTACGCCCTCGACCTGCAGTGGGAACCGCACGCCATCCCCGGCCTGGGAGTGTATGTGGCCGCACTGGGCAACACCTTCGACCTGAAGGACGGTACCAGCGCCAATAACTACGGCTACGTCGTGCAGGCAGGCTACATGCTCAACGACAAGACGGAAATCTTCGGCCGATGGGACATGGTGCAGTGGGACAAGGACGTATTCGCGGCCGGCGGCAAGGATCGCGTGCACGAGTACACCGTCGGCGTGAACTACTACATCTCCGGCCACAACGCCAAGCTGACCGCGGATGTGGTCTACCTGCCCGATGGCGCGCCCAGCGGCCAATCCGGTCTGAATATCGTCGGCCAGGACTCCGACGATACCCAGGTGGTCGGGCGAGTGCAGTTCCAGCTCCTGCTGTAGTCGGAATACATAGAAAAGTACATCCAGCGACAGGAGCGCGGGCGATAACCCGCGCTCCCGTGCTTAAGTTCGCCGTGCAATGCATCCTCCCAGGCGCAGCTTTCCATTATTTTGCCTCGCACGCCGGGGTTCTCCCACAGATGCGGGGAACCTGCTATCATCGTCCTCCAGGTGCAGCCGTAGCTCAGCTGGATAGAGCATCGGATTTCTAATCCGACGGTCGCAGGTTCGAATCCTGCCGGCTGCGTTTTTTGCATTTTTATCCAGCGCTTCTCCGCTGGCTTGGTGAAGGAGACTGCCAGATGATCAATATCGGACTTGTCGGGTGCGCCCACATTCACACGCCGGGCTTTGTGAAGAACATCAACAATCGCGGCCAACAGTTGCGGATCAGCAAAGCCTGGGATCCCACGCCAGCCCGTGCCGAGCGCTGGGGCCGCGAATCCGGCGCTACCGTCGTCAGCGACGTAAACGAGATCTTCGCCGACAAGGAGATCGCCGGCGTCATCATCTGCTCCGAGACCAACCGCCACCAGGAACTGGTCCTCGCCGCCGCGAAGGCAAAGAAGCACATCTTCGCCGAGAAGCCGCTGGGCATGGGCTCAAAGGACAGCTATGCCATGGCCAAGGCGGTCGAGAAAGCCGGCGTGATCTTCTCCACCGGCTACTTCATGCGCGGCAACCCGAACATCCTGTTCATCAAGGAGCACGTGGAGAAGGGAACCTTCGGCCAGATCACCCGCGTCCGCGGCAGCAACTGCCACGGCGGCGCTCTGGGCGACTGGTTCAAGGCCAAGCCGGACAACGTCGCCGAGGACTGGCGCTGGATGGCCGACCCCGCCGTCGCCGGCGTGGGCGCCTTCGGCGACCTGGGCACCCACATGCTCGATATCATGCTCTGGCTGATGGGCGAGGTGGAAAGCGCCACCGCCGTCATCTCCCCCGGCACCAAGCGCTACCAGAACGGCGACAGCTTCTGCGATGAGTGCGGCGAAGGTCTGATCAAGTTCAAAAACGGTGTGATCGGCACGCTGGCCGCCGGCTGGGATGACGTGGCCAACCCCGTATCCTTCCTCATCAGCGGCACCGAGGCGCATGCCGCCATCATCAACAACAAGCTCTACTTCAAGTGCGATAAGCTCAACAGCACCGGCGAGGCTCCCTACGAAGGCCTGACCGGCGTCCCGGCCGGCCTGGATAGCTGGCTCAACGCCATCTGCGGCGACACCAGCGCTAAGGTGGTCTCCGTGCGCGAGGCCGCCTATCGCCCGGCCGTCATGGAAGCGATGTACGAAGGCTTCAAGAAGAACAAGTGGGTTGCCCCCAAGACGATGAAGTAGGTGACTGGCGAAAGCTGATGGCACGCATCCGCCCGGACAAGCCGACTGATGCGTGCCATCTCGCTTTATCGTGCTCGATGGCATCACTGCGCCACCGTGCACATCCCTGAGTACCTTTGCGCGCGGGCGAGTCAGCCGACGCCGCGGCATGTCACTTCTTCTCGCCGATGCGGAGGAACTCCAGGCGGTGGTTGGCTGCCTGGTTGCTCAATGGACCTGTCACCAGCATGGCGGTGGTCCCCGACAGGCCGGCGTCGCGAATCCACTCCTCGATGAAGTCGCCCCAGTCGGCCAGTTCCTCCTCCATGTGGATCGGCGCCACGCCATAGGAGAACGCCAGCCCCTGCGCCACGGCCTGGTCTCGCGTCGGGGCGACGATCCACGCGGTGGGCTTGAAGCGCGAGATCATCCTCGCGGTGTTGCCGCTGCGGGTCGGCACAAAAACCGCCGCCGAGGGAACCGTGCGCAGGGCATGCTCCACCACCAGCGCCATCGCCGCCCGCGGCGAGGAGAGATTGCCCGTCTGCTTCATCTCGCGCCGCGTCTCCGGCGGAATGGGCGGACGATCCGCCTCCGCTTCCCGGGCGATCCGTGCCAGCATGGCCACCGACTCAACCGGGAACAGCCCCACGGCCGACTCGCCCGAGAGCATCAGGCAGTCGGTACCATCCAGCACCGCATTGGCCACGTCCGTCGCCTCGGCACGGGTGGGCAGCCGGCTGGTCACCATCGACTCTAGCATCTGGGTGGCCGTGATGACCGGCTTGCCGGCCAGGTTGGCCCGCGCAATCATCCACTTCTGCACTGACGCGATACGCTCGATCGGCACTTCCACGCCAAGGTCGCCGCGTGCCACCATCACGCCATCGGACACTTCCAGGATCTCGTCATAGCGATCAAGGGCGGTGGCGCGCTCAATCTTGGCGATGACGAAGGGGTTATGCCCGTTCTCACGGGCGGCCGCGCGGACCGCCTCGATGTCGGCCGCCGAGCCGACAAACGACTGGCTGACCGCATCCACCCCCATCTCCATGGCAAACTCGAGGCATTCGCGATCCTGCTCGGTGAACGCGCTGATCCCAAGGTCAATGCCCGGCAGGTTCAGCCCCTTGCGCGAGCTGACCTCGCCGCCCACCGCCACGGTACATTCCACATCGGTACTGGTCACCCGGTCAGCGATGAGCTGCACCAGCCCATCGTTGAGGAAAAGTCGATCCCCCGGCTTCACCACTCGGGGCAGCATCTCGAAAGTCACGCTGGCATGGGACTTGTCGCCAACGACCTCCCGGGTCGTGAGCGTGTAACGGTCGCCGGCATTGAGCTGGATCGGGCCGGACTGGATCTCGCCCAGGCGAATCTTGGGCCCGGGAAGGTCCGCCATGATGGCCAGCGGCATCTCGGTCAGCCGTTGCGCCTGGCGAAGCCGCTCGATATTGATCCTGTGGGTCTGGAAATCGCCGTGGGAGAAATTCAACCGCGCCACATTCATCCCGGCGCGGATCAACTGCACCATCATCTCGACACTGCAACTGGCCGGCCCGATGGTGGCAGCAATTTTGGTCTTATGTTCGGGTAAACGATGAGTCTTCACCCATTGAGCATAGGCAATGTAGCAGGCTGATCAAGCAACTGTTTGTGATGCGGATAACAGAGGAATGGAGAGGAAGATGGAGGCACGAAGGAAGAAAAGCGACGAAGGGAAGTTGCAGATAAAAAACACTCGATTGGGCAGACGTCCGCTGATTGCTCCAGGACGAACCGCTCCCCTTAGTTGCTCGTTCGTGCCTCCGCGCCTTACTGCCCTATCGCCTCCCCGCGTCTTCCAACCAACCCCTTTTCCCCCGGCCCCAAATCGCGGATGATGTGGCAGACAGCCGACCGGCGGTAATTTCCTATAATCATAGTAGGTAAGTAGACTTTGCCGGCTAGCCTCGCTATAAAAGATTCCTGATGAACAGTTATACCCTGACGCACTTGAAGCAGCTCGAAGCCGAGAGCATCCACATCATTCGTGAGGTGGCGGCCGAGTTTGAGAACCCCGTGATGCTCTACTCCATCGGCAAGGACTCCTCCGTCATGGTGCGCCTGGCCCAGAAGGCGTTTTACCCCGGCAGGATCCCCTTCCCGCTGATGCACGTGGATACCACCTGGAAGTTCCGCGACATGATCGAGTTCCGCGACCGTTTCTGCCGCGAGAACAAGATCGACCTGATCGTGTACACCAACCAGGAGGGTATCGAGGCCGGCATCAACCCCTTCGACCACGGGTCCAACAAGTACACCAACATCATGAAGACCGAGGCGCTCAAGCAGGCCCTCAACAAGTACGGCTTTGATGCAGCCTTCGGCGGCGCCCGCCGGGACGAGGAAAAAAGCCGCGCCAAGGAGCGCGTCTACTCCTTCCGCGACCGCATGCACCAGTGGGACCCCAAGAACCAACGCCCGGAACTCTGGAACCTGTACAACGGCAAGGTCAACAAGGGCGAATCAATCCGCGTCTTTCCCCTCTCCAACTGGACCGAGCTGGATGTCTGGCAGTACATCCACCTGGAAAACATCCCCATCGTGCCGCTGTACTTTGCGGCACATCGCCCGGTGGTGGAGCGCGACGGGCAGTTGATCATGGTCGATGACGAGCGCATGCGCCTGCGCCCCGGCGAACAGCCGGTGCAGAAGCTGGTGCGCTTCCGCACCCTGGGCTGCTACCCGCTCACCGGGGCAATCGAGAGCAGCGCAACCACCTTGCCCGAGATCATCGAGGAAATGCTGGTGGCAAGAAACTCCGAACGCCAGGGCCGCGTGATCGACCACGATGAAGCTGCAAGCATGGAGCAGAAGAAACGCGAAGGCTACTTCTAGAAAAAGCGGAAATGGCGAAAGCAGAAAGCCGAAATTGCCGGCGAGATGAAGTTGGATAGGTTGTTGCCTTGAGTCATTTGGATCATGGTTCCGCGACGGTTAAGGAAACATGGGACGGTTTGGCCAGGGCCACATTCTTGAACGCTCCCAAACATACACGCTGCGGATCATCAGTGTGTTTCGCCATCTGGGAAACTGCCGAATGAGGAGGCATGGGTACTTGCACGGCAGATGCTGCGATCAGGAACGTCTATCGGCGCCAACCTGGTGGAGGCTGTTGCCGCGGAAACGACAAAGGACTTTGTTCACAAATGTCGTGTTGCACTGAAGGAAGTGCGCGAGACGGGATATTGGATTCGTCTGACCGTGCGTGCCGACTTGGTGGCGCAGGAACGGTTGGAGGACATTACCGATGAGACTGAACAGTTGATCAGTATCATCGTCAGCATAATCAAAAACACGGAAGGGAAAGGCGAGCAATAGGGCTCCAGTTTCTGCTTTCTGTTTTCTACTTTCTGCTTTTTCAATGAACATCGAACTTACCGAAGACATCCATACTTACCTCGAACGGCACCAGAAGAAGGAGCTTCTTCGCTTCCTCACCTGCGGGTCGGTTGATGATGGGAAATCGACCCTAATCGGCCGGCTGCTGCATGACACCAAGACCATCTACGAGGACCAGCTCGCGGCGGTTAAGCGTGACTCGGCCAAGTTCAACACCACCGGCGACGCCAGCGCGGTCGACCTGGCGCTGCTCACCGACGGCCTGAAGGCCGAGCGCGAGCAGGGAATCACCATCGACGTTGCCTACCGCTACTTCTCCACTGACAAGCGCAAGTTCATCATCGCCGACACCCCCGGCCACGAGCAGTACACCCGCAACATGGCGACCGGGGCAAGCACCTGCCAGCTCGCCATCATCCTGATCGACGCCCGCCACGGCGTCGTCACCCAGACCAAGCGACACTCGTTCATCGTCAGCCTGCTGGGGATCAAGCACGTGGTGGTGGCCATCAACAAGATGGACCTCGTCGACTACTCCGAGGAGGTCTACAACAAGATCAGGGCCGACTACTCCGGCTTCGTCGCCAAGCTGGGCATCCCCGACATCGAATTCATCCCCATCTCGGCGCTCAAGGGTGACAACGTCGTCGAGAAGAGCGCCAACATGCCCTGGTACAACGGCAGGACGCTGCTGAACCAGCTCGAGTCGGTGCATATCGCCTCCGACCGCAACCTCATCGACCTGCGCTTCCCGGTGCAGTATGTCATCCGCCCCAACCTCGATTTCCGCGGATTCGCCGGCACCATCGCCTCTGGCATCATCCATCGAGGCGATGAGATCGTGGTGCTGCCCTCCGGCACGAAGAGCACGGTTCGCTCCATCGTCACTTACGATGGCGAACTGGAGGAGGCCTTCGCCGGGCAGGCCGTCACCATCACGCTGGAGGATGAGATCGACATCTCCCGCGGAGACATGATCGTCCGCGCGGGCAATGGCCAGTCCACACTTTCCCATGAGGTGGATGCCATGGTGGTGTGGATGAATGAAAAGCCGTTCGTCCCGGGAAGAAGCTACTGGATCAAGCACACCACCCGCCTGGTCTCCGGCGAGATCGCGGAGATCAAGCACTCCATCGACGTGAACACTCTGGAGCGCAAGCCGGCCAGCCAGCTTGGGCTCAATGAAGTGGGGCTTGTGACGCTCAGCCTCACCCAGCCGATCGCCTTCGACCCCTATCGCACCAATCCCGCGACCGGGGCATTCATCATCATCGACCGCCTCACCAACAACACCGTGGGCGCAGGCATGCTACAGGCGCCTTCAGGCAGATCGGATGGCGCCCAGTGGTCGCGCCGCCCGCGGGAATCTCTGAAGCTGCGGCAGGGCGAGGTCACGCTCCAGCAGCGCGAGCAGCGCTTCGGGCACAAGGCAGGCACCATCCTGCTCACCGGCCTGACGGCATCCGGCAAGGCCCCCATCGCCTTTGCCCTGGAGAAGAAGCTGTTTGAGATGGGCCACGCGGTCACGGTGCTGTATGGCCAGAACATGCGCCTGGGGCTGTGCCGCGACCTGGGCTTCAGTGCCGACGACCGCTCGGAAAACCTGCGCCGCTCGTCAGAAGTGGCGAAGATCCTCAATGACTCGGGCCTGATCTGCATCTGCGCGTTTGTTGCCCCCCATAAGGTAACCAGGCAGAAGGCGCGTGAGGTTATCGGCGAGGATCGCTTCCTGGAGGTCTACCTCTCCGCCCCGGTGGAATACTGCCGGCAGAACGACACCTCCGGCGCGTACAAGGCCGCCGACGAGGGCAAGCTGGCGCAGTTCCCGGGAGTAAGCGCGACGTTCGAGCCGCCAACGAATCCCGACCTGACGCTCCCCACCCACCAGATTGGTGTTGAGGAGAGCGTCAGTCGGATTCTCAAGCTCCTGACGGAGCGCGGTTGGCTGCGTTAGTCGACCTGGACATCGACGCTGGGCCGATCGCGGTTGTCGCGCTGGATGTTGACATCCACGTCACGCTGCTGGCCCGACTGCATATTCATGTCCTGGCGATGCTGCTGGAGCTGCTGCTGGTGACGCTGTCGCTGCTGCTCGGTGACCTCACCCTCGATGGTGCTGGCCGCCTGCTGCGCAACTTCCAGAGGCGTGAAACGGAATGTTTCGCCGCCGATGGAGGCATCAGCCATCAGGCCGCCCTGGTCATAGACAAACACCGCGACATTCTCCTTGAACTGGGTAGAGGCGGCCGCTCCCTCGCGCAGCGCCACGGCTGAAGCGTCGGCTGCGAAGGAAAATCGACCATTCTTGAAGTCAGCCAGGGGCTTTTGCGTCTCGAAGATGATGATCTGCGAGTATGACTGCCCTCCGATCTTGGCCCCGGCGCTGAGATTGGTGATGTCGCAGTATCCAACGGGCTGGTGCTGTTCATACAGAACGCCTTTGCCATACCCGCCGCCGATGATGAAACCGCCCTCCCCAACGGTCGGAAATACTGCGTAGCCGGCCGCATTGTCCAGCTTCTGCCGCAGGCTCGGATCCCGTCGCAGCGCTTCCCCAAGGGCACGCTGTGCCGAATTGTCCAGCTCCTGCTGACCGGCCATGGTCTGGGGCGCATTGCTGCACCCCACGATAGCTACCGCGGGAACGCCCGCCAGCAGCGTAAGAGACAATATGCTACTTCGCATGTTTCCCTTCCCCCCAAACGAGGTGTTACAGGCAGTCCCCTCGACTGCTCATCCAGCGCGATTCTAGGCTCAGCCTTAGGTTTCAGGCAGCGCTTCGCTCGGCGATTTCTAAACAGCTAACTTATTTATCTATAAAGGGTAGCGAACCGAACCGTACGATAACTGTTCGGTTCGCTTCCGCCTTACTTGCGCGAAACTTCCCCGAGGGAAGCAATGATTTTCACGTGCCGGTGGCGCGACATGCCCCCGGGATTAAGCCCCGGCTCGCCCTCGGGAATCTCGCGCCCCAGGCGCTGGTAGTACTCCACCCATGCGGGGAAAAACTCGCCGGTGCGCGGATCCTTGAACGTCATCGGCGCGGTGGGAAACACTGCCTCGCCGCCGTTGGCATGGGCAAAGGCGAAGTACAGCAGTTCTGAGCAGTAGAAGGCATCCTCACCCATGATGAAGGGATGGTCATACGGCTTGCCAACCTGAAGGCAGGCATAGTTGATGGCGTCAGGAACCAGGTGCTGATACTTCTCATCCAGCCGGCCCACGATCACCTTTGGCCGGCCGGCGCTGTCGCGGCTGCGGGCAAGAAACATCTTGAGCGTCGTGATCTTCACCCCACGGCCGCCGGCCTCGACCACCTGGACCACGCCATCCACCGACACCACCATGCCGACATGCGAGAAACGCGCTCCGCACACGCCGTCGGTGAGTGTCTCGATGGCATCTGCCAGCTCGCTGCCATCCAGGTCCTGAAAAAGCAGATCCCCCTCACGAAGCTGGACCTTTTCCACGGGAACGGGAGCCGGGAGAGATGCGCAGCCCACCAGCAGCAGCGCGCCGATCATCAGCGACAGGATCTTCTTCATGAAGCCAATTCTAGAACTCCTTCGTCAAAAGTGGAGCTATTTGTCCTCAAGCCAGTTGACTTCGAATCGGCGCAAGTCAAATCGATTGAATGAGCATCGACCGGCTTCGAGAGACGTTCTCGCCCTTCGCCGCTGGGTCGCTCAGTCGCTTCGTCGCTGTTTGCTTTCTTCGCTGCTCCGTGCCTCAGTGACTTCGTGCCTCTACTCGCGATCAGCCTGCCTGCCCCGATCATCCCATCTGCCTGCGGTACTCGGCCGGCGGAACCCCCTTGATGGCCGCAAACTGCCGCGAGAAGTAAAACACATCACGATATCCCAGTTGCCGGGCGATCGCCTTGATCGGCAGCATCGTCTCGGCCAGCAGATGCCCGGCCGTCTCGATGCGATGCTTCAGCAGGAACTGATGCACCGAGATCCCGGCCTGCCGTCGGAATGTCTGGCGAAAGCTCGACAGGCTCATATCCAGTTCATCGGCGATCGCCTGGTAGTCCGGCCGCGTCTGCGAAACCTGGGCAAGCAACAGATCCCGCGCACGATCCAGCCACTGCACCTCGGCCGGGCGGCGCAGGTCGGCCAACTCCAGCAGCATCCCCTCCAGGATGTTCACAGCTCGCTGATGGCCGATCCTGTCTGTCCGCGGAAACAACCGTATCAGGGCATCAAAACGGGCGATGAATCCGCTGCCCTCCGGTATTCGCTGCGGCACAGGATGCAGCAGGCCAGAGTCCAGCCACTTGTCCATCAGGTGCCCGCGAAAGGCGATATAGCGGTGCGCCCAGTACTCGCACCCCGGGGCCCTGTGAAACTTAATCCATGGCCCGGGATAGCAGATCCAAACCGAGCCGGCAGTCAGTTGATACTCCCGCTGGTCGTAGCTGAGCTCCACGCGCCCCTCTGTAATGAGCTGAAATGAGCAGTAATCGGGGAAACGCTTGTCCACCGTGGAGATGCAGCGCGGCGTGTGGCTGCCGTGAAGGAACTCCAAATCCAGAGCTGGCATTTGTCATATTGTGCAAAGAGCAAGTCAGCTAGTCCATGCGGCAGGCGACTAGCATCGCCCGAATCGTGTTACAGGTCTTCTTATTCATTACCCCAAGTGGAGGAACCACAGCATGACAATGCAGGCGACCGCAACCCGCGACAACGTGGCGGCCATCAGGCTTGATGAGAAGGAAATCGGCTTCTATCGCCGCGAGGGATACCTGTATCTCCCCGGCCTGCTCAAGCCGGAGATCGCCGAGGCCGCCAGGCGCGAGGCACTGGAGATCGTCGGCATCGAGCATGGCATCGAGGCCAACCTCGGCCGCCGCAAGGATGGCGCCGCCCTCAAGCTGGTGCAATCCGGGCAATACCTGCGCGGCTCGGTGCTGGATGGAATCATCAACAGCCACAACCTCCAGCGGATCGCAAGCGCCCTGCTGGGCGGCGAGGCGCTGGTCTATCTGCCCTTCACGGCCGTGAAGAGCGGCGGTGGCGGCGGACGCTTCTCCTTCCACCAGGACAACCAGTACACCCGCTTCACGGATGGACTGCTGGGCATCAACATCTGGTTCGCCCTCTGTGACATGACGCCCGAGAACGGGTGCCTCCAGATGTGTCCCCGCTCGCACCTGCGGGGAACGCTGGAGGCCGAGAGCGAAGCCGACGGCCATCGCCGCATGAAGGTCGATCCCCAGGAGTTCCTGCCCGTGCGCATGCGGGCCGGCGATGCGGTGGCCTTCTCGCGCCTGACGGTCCACGGTTCCGGCGAGAATCACACCGAGGCCCCGCGCGTCGGGTATGCCGTGCAGTTCTATCGCGAAGATGCCGAGGCCGTTTGGGACAACCAGCCGCCCCGCAAGCTCAAGGAGAATCCGCGCTGGAGCGTCGGCCCGGTCGAGAGGATCACCGCGCCCGAGGAAGGTGGACGGGACGGCCATTGATCAAGAGTGAGCGGCAATAGCCTCCCGTGAAAGCCTGATCGCGAAATTCGCATCGAACTCAAACTTGAACGTTGACGCCAGCCCTTTACTGTTAGATCCACAGTAAAGGAGCTTTGCCGATGACGTTCAGGTTTGAGTTCTTTGTCTTCTGGGTTCTCTCGTGCGCGATGCTATCCTGCTTCACTCCTGCAATGGGACAGCCGCGAGTCATCTTCGATACCGATGCCATGACCGATGTCGATGACATCGGCGCCCTGGCGGTGTTGCATGCCCTGGCCGATCGCGGCGAGGTGCACATACTCGCCACCATCGTCTCCGCGAAGCATGAGTACGCGGCCCCGGCGGTGCAGGTGGTCAATGAGTATTACGGCCGGCCGGCCATCCCCGTCGGCGCCCTGCTTGGACCGGGAGTTCACCTCAACTCCAACTACAAGGCCCAGACGCTGGCGAAGCGCTTCCTCCGCGAGCCTATCCTGCTGACCAGCCAGAGGATCGACGCCGTGAGACTGTATCGCGAGATCCTCGCCGCCTCCGATGAGAAGGTCATAATCATGACCATCGGCTACGCCACCAACCTGCGCGACCTGCTGGAGTCCGGCCCGGACGAGTTCAGCCCTCTCACCGGCAAGGAACTGGTGGCCGCCAGGGTGGAGAAGTGGGTCAACATGGGCGGCAACTTCGAGAACCGCCGCCGGGCCGACGGCTTCCCCCACGACATGAACAACACCAACGTGAACTGGGAGCGCGATCCGCAGGCGGCCATCACCGCGATTGAGAACTGGCCGACCGAGATTGTCTATGTCGGCCGGGAGATCGGCCACAGCCTGCGCGTTGGCGCCGCCTTGAAGGACACGCCGGCCGACAACCCGGTCCGCGTGGCGTATGAGCTGTTTTTCGGCGGCGAGGCGAAGGATCACCACTGCGCCGATCTCTCGACGGTGCTGTACGCCGTGCGCGGCCTGGGGTCGGGCAATCAGCGCTACTGGGAGCTGGAAACCGGCAGGATCAGCATGAAGGAGGGTGCGAAGTTTTCCTGGGAAACGGGCGATTTTCCCGGGAGAAAAGAGGCTCGACTCGTGGATGCCCTCACGCGCCCGGATGCGGGCCTGCTATCACTGCCGGAGGTGGAGAAGGTGATCTCTGATCTGCTTATCGCGGCCCCGCAGAAAAGGCCGCTCCCCGAGCCGCCGGCCGTGGAGCAGGTGGATGTCTCCACCAGCAACGGGAAGCTGGTCTTGAGCTGGCCAGCGGCCGGCAGGGATGTGGCCTGCTACCGCGTGTATCGTGGCGAGCAAGTCGTGGGAACCGCATACGGCACACGTTTCATCATCGAGGAAAATGATGACGCGGCGGCCCCCCTTGCGATCCGGGCCGTGAACGCGGCGGGGACGGAAGGACGACTAACCCGCGTTATCCTGCGGGAAATGGCCAGGTAGACGGGCCATATATGCCAAAAACCCCGGGAAAAACGCAAGGTTGGCGATGAAGAAACTCTTGTGTCCGCCACGCTCTGCGCTATTATTGTGTCTTACGAAGGATGTCCCTTCGGAAGGATATAAGGAGATCGTTTATGGCAAAGGCAGCCGCCCCAACTGGCAAACCCGCCACGAAGAGCGAGGTTATCTCGAACATCGCCAACAAGACCGAACTGTCGCGCAAGCAGGTTTCCGCGGTGTTCGATGCGTTGGCTGAGCAGATCAAGACCGCGCTCGGCAAGAAGGGCCCGGGCGTTTTCGTCATTCCTGGTCTCGTGAAGTTGACCGTCGTGACGAAGCCCGCAGTCAAGGCTCACAAGGGCATCAATCCCTTCACCAAGCAGGAGCAGGTGTTCAAGGCCAAGCCCGCCCGCAAGGTCGTGAAGGTCCGCACGCTCAAGGCCCTCAAGGACATGGCCAAGTAAATCAGCCATCCGTCCAACATCTGTAAAAACAGCGTAAAAACCCCGGTAACCATAGCCGGGGTTTTTAGTTTCACGATGGGCGGGAAGAAATCAGCTACGGCGGCCCACTCATCGACTGGAGCGGCTCAACCCCAAGTGGAGCGGCTTGTCCTGCGGGACTTCGAATCGGCAGAAGTCTGCCCGAGCGTCATGCATATTTGGAAGCGAGTTTCCGCCAAGATCACCTTACTTCCCGCGGGCGGAAACCGCCCGCTCCACTTTGCGTCGAATTCAGCCTAACCGCCCCGAAAAACCAAATCGCAAATCGACAATCGAAAATCAAGAATCACTTCATTTCCCTGATCGCATCGGCAATGCCCGTGCGGATGAAGTTCACCGCGATCGCCGCCAGCAGCACCATCACCAGCTTGGAGAATGCCTTGAGCGTGTTCATGCCAACCAGGCGCACTATCTGTTGCGAGAGCAGCAGGCCGACCGCCAGCATCAGGAAGGTGACGAAGATTCCCACCAGCGTCCAGCGGTAACCAAGGTCAGGGTCGCCGGACAGCACCAGCACCGTGGTCATGGCGGCCGGGCCGGCGATCAGCGGCAATCCCAGGGGAACGATGCCGTCGATCTCCTGTTCATGGACGGCCGCCTTGCCGACGATCAGCAGATCCAGCACCGCCAGCACCAGCAGGATCACTCCTCCGGCGATACGGAAGTCGGTGTCGCTCACGCGAAGAAAGTGGAATAGCGTCTGCCCCAGGAACATGAAGCCAACGCACACGATCAGCCCGGTGCCGATCGCCTCCAGGCTCACCTGAAGCCGGCGCCTGGGCGTAAGGTGGGCGGTCATACCCACGTAGACCGGGATTATTCCCAGCGGGTCGATCGCCACGATCAGCGGGATCAGCACCTCCAGGAACTTATGCACCATGGCGGCGATTCTATGCCACGGTCGCCGTCAGCAGAACGCCGGATCGGGCCAGTTACAGTCCCGCTCCCTCGTCGGCCCCGATGGCGATGTTCATGCACTGCACGGCCGCCCCGCTGGCTCCCTTGCCGAGGTTGTCGAGCCGCGCGATCAGTATGATCTGCGTATCGTGGCCGAACACGAAGATGTCCATGCGGTTGGTACCGTTGCACTCGGTGGGGTCCAGGAAGCCGGCATCGAGGTTGGACTCATCATCAAACGGCATCACCCGCACGAACCGCTGATTCGCGTAATACTCGGCGAACAACTCATGCATCTGCTTGGCGCCCATGGGATTTTTCAGCAGGTGCGTATGCAGCGGGATCGAGACGGCCATTCCCTGGTAGAAATCGCCGCAGATGGGATCAAAGACCGGCGGCATAGTCAGCCCGGCGATCTTCTGCATCTCCGGCAGGTGCTTGTGCTTCAGCCCCAGGGCGTACTGCCGCGGGGCCTTGAAGCCGTAGCGGCGGTTGGGATCCTCGTAGGCGGCGATGAGCTTCTTGCCGCCGCCGGAGTAGCCGGTGATGGAGTGGCACGTGACCGGGTAGTCAGGTGCGATCACTTCCAGCTTCACGAGCGGGTAGACCAGCGCGACAAACCCGGTGGCGTGGCAGCCGGGAACGGCGATGCGCTTGCTGTGACGGATGGCCTCGCGCTGCCCGGGGGCAAGCTCGGGGAAGCCATACGTCCAGGCCGGGTCGGTGCGATGGGCGGTGCTGGCGTCGATCAGGCGCGTATTGGGGTTGGTGACCAGCGCCGCCGACTCGCGGGAAGCGACGTCAGGCAGGCAGAGGAACGAGATGTCCGAGGCGTTCAGGAGCTGGGCGCGCGCCTGGGGGTCTTTGCGCTTTTCCGGGTCGATCTGGAGGATCTCAATGTCAGACCGCCCCGCCAGACGCTCGTGAATCTTCAGTCCGGTTGTGCCTTCCTGGCCGTCGACAAATACCTTGATCATGGGACCTGAACATTACCACATTTGGAGCCAAAGTAGAAAGCGGGTCTGCTGATCGGACGTGGAGCAGTCCCGCCGGATCTGTCAGGCAAGTCCTCGGCGAAGATACGTTCAGGAGTCAAAGGCCCACTGCGCCGGGTCAATCAACATATCCCACGCCTCTCAGGTACTGCCTCGCCTCCCTTGCCACCACGCCCGCCTCGCTCACGTACGGATACAGTTCCACCGTCACCCAGCCCTGGTATCCCGTCTGGTCGATCGCCTTCAGGATGGCCGGGATGTTCATCGCCCCTTTGCCCAGCGGCAGGTGCTGATGCACTCGGTTGGCGGCGATATCCTCCAGGTGGATGTGTGCGATCTGCTCACGCTGCTGGCGCACCACCTGCTCCGGGTCGTCCCCAACGCAGTAGAGGTGGCCCAGGTCGCAATTCATCGCGATGTGCGGCTCGTCGGCGAAGAACTCGCGCTTGAACCGCACATACTCGGCCACATCCTGTATCAGCAGCCCCGGTTCCGGCTCGATGGCGATGGTAACGCCCAGCCTGCGAGCCGTGGGCAGCACCTTCTCCAGCCCCTCGGCGAACAGCTTCGCCGCCTGCTCGAAACTCAGCCCCGTCCCGATCGTCGGCCCGCCGGGCTGGATGCTCACCGTCCTGGCCGACAGCTCCGCCGCCAGCTCGACCGCCCCGATGGTGTGATCGATGCGGATCTTCCGCTGCGCTTCATCTGCCTCGATCCAGGTGGGGTGATAGGTGTCGCCGCAGGCAAACAGCGTGAACGCATTGACGTTGCTCACCTCCAGCTTCAGTTCCGCCAGCAGCTGCTTGAGCCTGTCTCGGTCGGCCTCCTGAAAGTTAGCCGGGTATGCGTGGGGAACGTCCGCCATGACCTCCAGGGCGGCAAAGCCGGCGTCGGCGATCTGCCGGGCGGCCTCGAATATGTCCGTCTTCTTGAACGCGTTGGATGAGAATGCGAATCGCGGCATGTCTCGACGCTACTAAAAAAACGCCCTTCCGTCACGACCGCGCACGTTTGCTTGGAAATCGCCGGGCAACAGTGGAGAATCGTCCGAATGCCATTTGTTTCCCGGGCCGGGCAGAAACTGGAACATGCCATCGCCACCTTCGCCGTTGACGTGGCGGGGCTAACCTGCGCCGACCTCGGCTCCAACACCGGCGGGTTCGTCGACTGCCTGCTGCAGCGCGGGGCAACGAAGGTCTACGCCATCGACACCGGCTACGGTGTGCTGGACTACAAGCTGCGCAAGGATCCGCGCGTCGTTGTCATGGAGCGCACCAACGCCATGCACGCGACGCTGCCGGAGAAGGTGTCATTCATATCCATCGACGTGGCGTGGACAAAGCAGAAGCACATCCTGCCGGCCGCTCGAAGATTGCTCGCTTCCCCCGGCGAAGTGATATCGCTCATCAAGCCGCACTACGAGGCGCATCCATCCATGCTGCGCAAGGGCGTCCTGCTGGAGGAGCATCTGCCAGGAGTGCTGGAGGCGGTGAAGGCTGACATCGCGGCCGCCGGGTTTGAACTTCTGGGCCTCACCGACAGCCCCATCCTTGGCGCCAAGGGCAACCGCGAGCTTCTGGCATGGCTTAAGCCATCGGCCATTTGCCCGGACTTGCCCACGAGCTGATAATGCCGCGCGGCGGGCGAGATCGTACAAACATCGCTCCTTCACGAACGGACAGATCGCGATCATGGATGGTCAATTTGCAAACAAACATGTAACCGTCGCCGGCCTGGGAAGGTTTGGCGGTGCCATCGCGGCCGCCCAGTGGCTGGCGCAACATGGCGCAAAGGTGCTGGTGACGGACAAGTCCCCGGCCGACAAGCTCGCCGCCTCCATCCGCCAGCTCGATGGCTATCCGATCCAGTTCCGCCTCGGGGAGCATCGCCAAAGCGACTTTACCGACTGCGACCTGGTGGTGGCATCGCCGGCCATCCCGCCGACCAACGAGTACCTGCAGGCCGCCCGCTCGCACAAAGTGCCGGTGACCACCGAGATATGCCTGTTCCTGGAGCGTTGCCCGCTGCCGGTCGTTGCCGTCAGCGGCACCAAGGGCAAGAGCACCACCAGCACCCTGCTGGCGAAGATGCTCCAGGCGAAATACCACTGCTGGCTGGGGGGAAACATCGGCAAGTCGCTGCTGTTCGATCTGCCTGCGATGCGCGATGGGCAGATCGTGCTGCTGGAACTCTCCAGCTTCATGCTCCAGTACCTCGGCGAAGCGAGATGGCGGCCGCATGTTGCCCTGCTCACCATGCTCGGCAGCGATCACCTCGACTGGCACGGCACACAGGAGCAGTACCTGGCGGCCAAGCGACAGATCATTGAGCATCAGCAGCCCGAGGATTTCGCCGTGCTGGATGAAGCCAGCGACATAGCCCGCGAGTGGGCAGGCCACACCCGGGCGCAGATCGTCTGGTACGGCATCGCCGGCCGGCGGCGATTCGAGCTGGAGCTTCCCGGCGAACATAACCAGTTGAACGCCCAGGCCGCCTTCGCCGCCGCCAGTTGCCTGGGGGTGGAATGGTCGACCGCCCAGGAAGCAGTGCGGCATTTCCAGGGAATGCCCCATCGGCTCCAGCTCGTGCATGAGTACGCCGGCGTGCGGTTCTACAATGACTCGATCGCCACCATCCCGGAGGCGGCCGCGGCCGCGCTGCGGTCATTTCCCCGTGGCCGGGTGATCCAGATCGTCGGCGGCAAGGACAAGCTGCTGCCGTTTGAGGCACTGGCCGACGCCCTCGCCACCCGCGCCAGGGCAGCGATGTGCATAGGCGACACCGGGCAAAAGATCGCCGCCCTCATCCGCGAGCGGCACCCCGAATTTGCCGCCGTGTACGAGCCCGGCACTCTTACACACGCTTTACACATGGCTAAGCAGATCGCCTCGAATGGGGATATCGTCCTGCTCTCCCCCGGATGCTCCAGTTACGACCAGTTTGACAACTTTGAGCAGCGCGGCGAGGAGTTCATCAGACTTGCGAGGGAAATCTTTGTATAACTAATGCCAGAAGCGGTAGGCGAAGGTATTGCAGATCACGCTTGGCAAGCGCCGGACACGTACAAGATTGAATAGTTGCGGCCGAGTTGTAAGCCGGCTCAACGAACCGCTTTATCGCAGTTTGTTTGCCTATAATGGGTCACCGTCCGGCGGGATCGTACGCGACTGTACCTCCAGGCGACTATGTCGCATACTAAGCCGGATACGCGTGGGCGCCAGTAAGTCGCCTCCCGTGGCGGTTACCGGTTACTATCGACCGCCGGCGACTGCCATGAACGTCACGGAGCCAACAGCCAATATGAGTATAAACACGATGGAACAGCCGCGGGTAAAGCGGCAGATTAAGGCCAAGAGTAAGGAGCGTGCCAGGGAACTGCTGCGGATGATGATGCTCATCCGCCGCTTTGAGGAGCGCACCTACCAGGAATACACACGTCCCGGGCAGCGCATCGGCGGTTTCTGCCACCTGTACAGCGGGCAGGAGGCCGTCGCCGTTGGTATCTCGGCGGTCTTCCAGAAGGGCAAGGACTACCTCATCACCGCTTACCGCGACCACGGGCATTCCCTCGCCCTGGGCATGGATCCCAAGGCGGCCATGGCTGAGATGTTCGGCCGCGCCACCGGCTGCTCCAAGGGCAAGGGCGGTTCCATGCACTTCTTCGAAGTGGAAAATGGCAACCTCGGCGGCCACGGCATCGTCGGCTCGCAGATCCCGCTGGGCACCGGTGCGGCATTCGCGCTGAAGTACAAGGGAATCCCCGGCTGCTGCTTCACCCTCTTTGGCGATGGTGCCATCAACCAGGGCGTACATAACGAGGCGCTTAACCTCGCCAGCCTCTGGCGTCTGCCGGTGGTATTCATCGTCGAGAACAACAAGGTGGCGATGGGAACCCAGGTCGAGCGCGCCAGCGCCGAGCGCGAGCTGGAGCGTCGCGGCAGCGGCTACAACATGCCCTATCGCGCCTTCGACGGTAACGACCTCGACGAGGTGATCGAGGTGGTAGGCGACGCGGCCGAGCGCGCCCGCAAGGGTGAAGGCCCGACCTACCTCGTGGCCAACACCTATCGCTTCCGTGGCCACTCGATGTCGGACGCCATGAAGTACCGCAGCAAGGAAGAGCTGGAACGAGCCCGCCTGCGCGACCCGATCATCCTCTACGAACAGCGCCTGCTCCAGCAGGGGATCATCACCACCAGGGACTCGGAAGAGATGGAATCCGAGGTGCGCCAGATCGTCGACGAGGCCGTGAAGTTCGCCGACACCAGCCCGCACCCCGAGCCGGAGGAGCTCTACACGGACATCCTCTCGGAGAAATATCCCCTGCACAAATGACGCAAGAGAAGTAAAGCGAGAAAACGGCTATGCCTGAGATCCAGTTCAGAGAAGCCCTCCGCCAGGCGATGGTGGAGGAAATGGAACGAGATGAGACTGTCTTCCTCATGGGCGAGGAAGTTGGCGAATACAACGGCGCCTACAAGGTCAGCGAAGGAATGCTGGCCCGCTTCGGCCCCAAGCGGATCATCGATACACCCATCAGCGAGGCGGGGTTCTGCGGCCTTGGAATTGGCGCGGCCATGTGCGGGTTGCGCCCCATCGTGGAGTTCATGAGCTGGAGCTTCTCCTGGGTCGCCATCGATCAGCTCGTGAACAACGCCGCCAACGTGCGATATATGTCCGGCGGCCAGTTCCGCGTCCCCATCGTCTTCCGCGGCGGTAACGGCATCGCCCACCAGCTCGGGGCCACCCACAGCCACCGCATGGATGCGGTCTACAGCCGTATCCCCGGCCTGATCGTGGTGGCGCCCTCCAATCCCTACGACGCCAAGGGCCTGCTCAAGACTTCCATCCGCTGCGACGACCCGGTGATCTTCCTTGAGTCGGAAATGATGCTCAACGACCGCGGCGAAGTGCCCGCAGAAGAGTACACACTGCCGCTGGGCGTCGCCGACGTTAAGCGCACCGGCAGCGATGTCACCATCATCTCCTGGTCGAAGTGCATGAAGTACGCCCTGAAGGCCGCCGAGATGCTGGAGGCGGAGGACATCGACGCCGAGGTGATCGACCTGCGCACGCTGCGCCCGCTGGATGAGCAGACCATCTCCCAGTCCATCCGCAAGACGCATCGCTGCGTGATCGTCGATGAGGACTGGCCTTACTGCGGCATGGGCGCCGGCATCCTCGAGAAGGTCTACCAGCACTGCTTCGATGACCTGGATGCGCCCGTGAAGCGGGTCTGCAGTGAAGATGTGCCATCGCCGTACAATCACTACCTGGAGCTGCAGATGCAGCCGAACCCGGAAAAAGTGGTGGCGGCGGTTAAGGAAGTATGTTACCGCTAGAGTGCGGCGCAGGCGGCCGGCACCAGCGCCAGGGCCGCTGATGCACCTGTATGTATGCCCGGAACGGATAAGGGAAGGTAAGCAGCGATGCCGATTGAAATCACAATGCCTCAGCTTTCGGACACCATGACCGAAGGCACCGTGGTCGAATGGAAAAAGAAGGAAGGTGAAGTGGTCAAGAGCGGCGAAGAGATCGCCGACATCGAGACCGACAAGGCAACCATGCCCATGGAGGCATTTGATGACGGCACGCTGGCCGCCATCCTCGTGAAGGAAGGCGAGAAGGTCGCGGTCGGCCAGGTGCTGGCCGTGCTCGCCGCCAAGGGTGAGGACGCCGCCGAGATCAAGAAGCAGTATGCCAGCGGGGCCGGCGGCGCTGCCGCCTCGGCCGCCAAGCCACAGGCGAAGGAACAGGACACTTCCCCCGGCGAAGAGGGCAGCACCCGCGCCGCCGAGGAGGAAAAGCCGGAGCGCGCCCAGGCCGCCAAGGCCCCGGCCCCCGCTCCCGAGCCGCAGAAGCCGGCCACGAAATCCGATCGCATCATCGCCTCGCCGCTCGCCAAGCGCATGGCAGAGGAGCTTGGCATTGATCTTTCCACCATCCAGGGCTCCGGCCCCGGCGGGCGCATCGTGCAGAAGGATATCGAGGCGGCCGCCGCCGGCGCCATGGCAAAGCCGCAGCCTGCCGCCACTCCTGCCGCTGCCGCAGCGCCCCTCCCGCCGCGAGTCACCAGCGGCGAGAAGCAGGTTGTGCCCATGACCAAGATGCGGGCCACCATCGCCCAGCGTCTACAGGCATCCAAGCAGAACCTGCCGCACTTTTACGAGACCATCGACATCGACTGCGAGGCGGTGCTCGATCTGCGCAAGAAGCTCAACTCCATCCTGGAGAAGGAAGGCGTCCGTCTCTCGCTGGCCGACTTCATCGTCAAGGCACTGGCCGTTTCGCTCCAGGCGCACCCGACGATCAATGCCACCTTCGATGGCCAGCAGATCACCCTGCATGGCGATGTGAACATCGGCATCGCGGTGGCTCTGCCCAATGGCCTGATTGTTCCGGTGCTCCGCGGCGTCAACCAGATGGGCCTGAAGGAGATTCGCCAGCGCACGGCCGACCTGATCGAGCGCGCCCGCCAGCAGAAGCTCAAGGGCGAGGAGATGTCCGGCGGCACGTTCACCATCTCCAACCTGGGCAACTTCGGCATCCGCCAGTTCACCGCCATCATCAACCCGCCGGAGGTGGCCATCCTGGCGATCGGGGCCGCCGAGAAGCGGGCGGTCGTCCGCGGCGACCAGCTCGTCGCCCGCACCATCATGACGGTAACGCTCTCGGCCGACCACCGCGTCATCGACGGCGCCGCGGCCGCCGAGTTCCTGCAAACCTTCCGCCGTCTGATGGAAGAACCGGCAATGATGCTGGTGTAAATCCAGTCGCTATATCGTGCTGAAAAAAAACTGGCCTGCTCACCAGAGCAAGGCCAGTTTTATTTTCGGACTATCAACGCGGCCTGCTGTGACCAATTATGATTGGAACCACAGACAAATCCCGCTATTCCTTCGACTTGTCTTTCTTCTCACCAGCCGCTTTGGACTTGCGTTTGCCGCCCAGCGCGTAGCTGCCGGGGCCGATCAATGCCAGGCCGAGGAATGTGATTCCCACTTCCATCGCATGGGAGAAGCCGGCGAAGCCGTCGCCGGCCTTGTAGTGCGTCAGCGTGGCCATCGCCATCACGCCAGTGAGCATCAGGCACGCCGGGCGGAAGAAAAGCCCAAGGATAAGCAGCAATCCGCCCAGTGACTCCGTCGTCGCCGCCGCTATGCCGAAGGCATAGAACCCGCCGTTGATGCCGACGTTCTTCACGGCCGACCCAACGAGCTTGAGGATCTCCTCGCCACCCAGGAATTTCTGCAGTCCATGCCAGATGAATGAAGCCCCCAGCCCCACTCGGATAATCAAGAGTCCTACGCTCGCATAGCGGTTCAGATCAGCCATCGATCTCTCCTTTGCTCATTGTTCAGTTGGGCTGATTGTATCACCTGCTAAGCACATCCAGCCACAAATTCCGATCCGCTGCCGGCACGACGCATCTGCAAGGAGAGACTACTGCCATGGATTGCGCCGCCTCTTCGTCACATGCGATTCCAACTGGCTGAGCTTGCCCTCAAGAGAACTCTGCGCTTCCGTCATCCGCTCGGCGAACTCGGCACGATCGGTCGATGTCCAGACCGGCAGTGACCAGCGCCAGTTGGCCAGCAGCTCTTCATGGGCGTCGGCCGCCGTGGCCGCCCGCAGTGCCATGATCCGGTACGGCTTCTGGTACCCCGCCACATCCTGCCGGGCATATGCACCATCCAGCTCGTGCACGAGATCCGCCGCGGCCGAGATGAGCCGGCTCGACTGCTCATCTTCCCCGGCGAGCATCCCCGGCGCTATCGCCGGCGGATCGTACATCACGTCCCCCATCCCTACGCGTGGCAGCGAATCATGTGGGCTTGCCTCACCAATAAGCCGATCGAAGAACAGCCCGTTGAGGATCGTCGCCGCGCTGCCATTGCGCTGCACCTTGATCCAGTACTGCCCTTCGCTGAGCACCATCTGCTTGTACACGCCGTTCCAGAATTCGCGCACGCGCGTCTGCGCCAGTACCGGCAGCGTCATCGCATCCTCGATAGTCGGCGCTCCCGGCCGAAGCTGCACGAGGTAATCGCGATGCCGGGCATTGTCGTTATGCCCATCCTTGTTGAGGAAATAGATGCTGACGCGATGAACGCCCTTTGGCAGATCAACGCGCAGCCACAGATCCGGCCCTTCCCAGGTGATCGGGTACTTTCCCTCGTCGAAGCTGCCATCATTCCACTCGCCGATCCGGCGGGTATTCACGCAGGGATCCCACAGCCAGCGGGGATTGTCACTTTCCCTGCCCTGTAGCCAGCTCCAGGCACCGCGAGATGCCCCAGTCGCCACGTGCGGCCCCAGGCCAACGCGGAAATCGTACGGCTCACCATGGCTGTAGTCGTGGTCCATGGGGTTTTGCGCAGCGCAGATGATCCCCCGCTGTCGGCCATAGCGGCTGATCCAGTCTCCTGTCGTGCCCCAGTCTTCGCCAAGAAGATCGGCCACCCGCTGCGCCTCAGGAAGCTCCCGGATGCGCTCGCGCATGGCGCGCAGCTCCTCCAGGCCGGGTGCCTTCGCCGGCGATGGGTGAGCCACGGCCTGCCTCTCGGCCGGTTCGAACTCCTGCCCATCCAGCTTTGTCTTGGCCTCCAGCCATGCCGGCCGCAGGCCATAAACTCCCACTATCGAACCATGGTCGGCCGGCAGCGCGTAGATGAATTTCGTGATCTGCCCATAGATCGCCTGATCGCGCACAACGGCCGTCACTTCCGGATCGAGAATCTGCTGCCCGCCACGGTAAAAGCCCACGCGGATCTGCCCGTCGGTATCCTCGGCCAGCGCCGTCACCCAGTCGTCCGCCAGCAGCGCTTCTGAGTCATCCCCTTCCGGCTGCGGCGCGCTATACAGTCCCTCCACATTCTCGCGCCAGTTCTCGCCGCGAACGAATCGCCAGGCCTGCCCATCATCGGTGCTCCAGGCCAAGCCGCAGGCAGTGGCGACGTAAACTGTCCCGGTGCCGCTCACGAGGATGTCGTTGATCATCTCGCTGGGCAGGCCCTCGCCTGAGGGGGTGTTGGGCATGGCCGCGCTGCCGCGAATGTGCCGCCATGTGCGGTAGTCATCCTGAGGCTCGCCGATCAGCAGCCCGTAGCAATGCGTGCCGGCGTAAAGCGTGCCATCCGCGGCGAACGCCAGCGTCGAGAACTCATCGCAAACCAGCCCGTCCATGCGAGTGTAATAGCGCCACTCGTCAGTCTGCGGCAGGTATTGCGCCAGTCCAAGGTCGGTGGCGATCCAGACGCTTGCGTCGACCGGCGAAAGCGCCATGTCCCACACACGTCCGCCCAGCGGCCCCGTGAGGTAGTTGTAGTTCTTCCAGCTCTCGCCATTGAATACCGACACCCCCTGCGACACGTGCCCCGCCCATACGCGCCCCAGCGAATCGGTGAGCAGCGCCGTCACCGTATTCTCACCCAGCCCGCTGCTGGAGGGCATGTACCACTGCCACTTCCCCGTCGCCAGGTCATAGCGGTACAGCCCGTAGTCTTCAGTGCCAACGTAGAAGTTCCCCCCATGATCAACCACCGCCGCCATGACAAACTCCGCATCGTACGGAGTCGATCGCACGATGGCAGAGTAGTCAGGCCGTTCGCGAACCACCTTAGCACCGCCCGGCGCGGCCGCCTCCCCGCCAGGACGCAGGAAGTACCACGCCAGCGGAAGGAGAATCACGACCATCAGCCCCAGCAGCACCAACCGAACAACCTGCCGCTGATGCACGCCCCGGCCACGCTCTTGTGTAATCACGATCACACTCCTTCGAGTTCAGCGTATCAGGCGCCACAAGAGCCGCAACATATAAATAAGAGATACATTCGCGCAGCCACGGTCTTGCAGACCTGCGGGATGCGGTATTGGTAGTCTCGCGGGCTTGCCCCGCATCGGGTAAAACTTCCGCGATGACAACACAGTCGCTGCTGCTGCTCCTGATCCCGGTTGCGTATCTCGCCGGCTCCATTCCCTTTGGGCTGCTGGTTGGGCTGTCCAGGGGGATCGACCCGCGCAAGAGTGGCAGCGGCAACATCGGCGCCACCAACGTCGGCCGGCTGCTGGGGATGAAATACTTCGGCTACGTGTTTGCCCTCGACTTCCTCAAGGGGATGCTGCCGATGGCGGCCGCCTCCCTTATACTCTCGCGCGAGCTGGCCGCGGCCGAGCGCAGCGCGATGCTCAATCTCCTGCACCTGCTGATCGGGTTCGCGGCTATCTCCGGGCACATGTTCAGTTGCTTCCTCCGCTTTACCGGGGGCAAAGGCGTGGCGACATCGGCCGGCGTGGCATTCGGGCTGTATCCCTTCTTCACCTTCGCGGCGCTCATAGCCCTGACGGTGTGGGCGATGATATACGGCATAACAAAGTACGTGAGCCTGGCATCGATCATCGCCGCGATCGTCTTTCCCTTCGCCTTCGTCGGGATGGGGATGATTCAGGGGTGGGATGTGTTTGGCCGGCAACTGCCGCTGCTGATCTTCTCATCGCTGGTGGCGGTGATGATAGTGGTTCGCCATCGCTCGAACATCGCCCGCCTGCTCAGCGGCACCGAGTCTCATTTCACCGGCGCCAGCAAGCCGAATACGGAGGGATGATCAGCCTTGTTTTCCTCGATCCTCAACACGATCCGACACCGTCGCAGCCGCAAGCGCATCACGCAGCAGTTCATCTCGCAGGGCTTCACGGAGATCGACCGCCCGCTGATCACCGACATGCTGCCGCTGCGCTATCCCGAGATCGTCAGGGACGAGGATGTCTGCCTGTTCGCCCGCGAGGACATGCAGATGCTGGTGGTGCCAACGCTGTTCCTGCCCCGGACCAGATTGCCCCACCGCGGCCGAACCTTCGTGCTGCTCTGCACGCCACTGGAGGACTCGCCGCTCACTCGCGGCGTATCGGCCGCCCTGCGCGACCCGGCCGAGCAGTTCAGCATCGTCGACCAACTGACGCTCGACACCTTCCTGGGCCTCTCGCCGATACCGTACTCGGTACTGCTCGCATCCGACGAGCGCAGCGCCAGGGCCATCCTCCAGGTGGTTGGCATCAACAAGAAGCAATCCGGCAGCATCATCCTCCACGCCAACCGCCTGCTGGCCCAGGTCTCAGCATAGTGATCTCGGCAGAGCAGGTCCGCACCCAATCAACCAATCCCGTTGCCCATCCTATCGCAGCAGGCAATGTCGTCGGGTATCCTGATTTGCCCGATGAATATGCCAGCGCTTTCCGTCGAGAACGCCGCCAGGCTGCTGGAGCAGCGGCTCCGGCCGGCGATTCGTGGAACCATCCGCACATCTTCCCATGAGCGGATGCTCTACTCTACCGATGCCTCCATCTACCAGATCGAGCCGCTGGGCGTCGTTCACCCGGCAGCCATCGATGAAGTACCGGTCATCACCCGCTTCTGCCACGAAAATGGCCTGCCGATCCTGCCCCGCGGCGGCGGAACCTCCCTGCCCGGCCAGTGCGTCAACCGCGCCATCGTCGTCGATTACTCCCCCACTTGCCGGAAGCTCCTGCAGGTCAATCAACAGGAGCGCTGGTGCCTTACCGAGCCGGGTATAACTGTTGATGAACTGAACCGCCAGCTCGCCTCCACCGGCCTGTTCTTTGCGCCAGACCCCGCCACCAGCGCCCAGTGCGCCATCGGCGGATGCATCGGCAATAACGCGGCCGGCGCCCGCTCCATTCGCTATGGCCGAACCGTCGAGAACGTGCATGAGCTACAGATCTGCCTGGCCGATGGCCGGGTGACTACCCTCGGACCCGGCGCCGGCCGGCGCGATCCGGTGGCGCTGGAGCTTGCCCGCAGCATCATGCCGATCGTCGAGCGCGATCGCGAGCAGATACGGGCTCGCTTCCCCAGGACTTCCCGCCGTAATGCCGGATATGCGCTGGACATGATTCTCGATCAACTCGATCGCGGCGCGTCGGCCGAGGATCTTGACCTGGTTCCCCTGCTGTGCGGCTCGGAAGGAACACTGGCGATCGTCCTGCGGGCAAAGCTCAAGCTCCATCCCATCCCCAAGGCAAAGGGGCTGGCGATCATCTCATATGCCACGCTTGAGTCCTGCCTGGCCGACGTGCCCACGTGCGTGAAGACAGGATGCTCGGCGGTGGAGTTGCTGGATGACGTAGTGCTTGATGCCGCCCGCGGCAATCCTGAGTGTCGGCGATACCTTGAACTCGTGCCGGAGGTCGCCGGGAAGCCGCCGGCCGCGGTGCTGTACGTGGAATACCAGGAGCTGAGCGCAGAGGCACTTGAAGAAAGATTTGCACGCCTGAAGACCGCCCTCCCGCATGCCCAGGTCGTCTGCTACCGCGACACCACCGCGCTGCTGAAGCTGTGGGCATTGCGAAAGGCCGGCGAACCGCTGCTGCACTCCATCGGCGGCCATCGCAAGCCGGTCACCTGCGTCGAGGACAATGCCGTCCCCGTGGAGAATCTCTATCGCTTCATCGAGGGCTTCCGCGAAATTGTCGCCCGCCACGGTACCCGAGCGGCGTATTACGCCCACGCATCGGTTGGTGTGCTTCACGTCCGCCCGATGCTCGACCTGCATGATGAAAAGGATCGCCAGGCCATGCGCAGTATCGCCCAGGAGGTGGCCAACTGGGCTAAGGAATGCGGAGGCGTGATGTCCGGCGAGCATGGCGATGGACGAATCCGTGGCCCGCTGCTGCGCGACTTTTACGGCGACCAGCTCATGCGGGCGTTCGTCGAGGTGAAGGCGGTGTTTGACCCGAAGGGATTGCTGAACCCCGGTATCATCACCGATCCCGGCCCGGCCGAGACGATGATCCAGCATCTCCGCGTCCTGCCGCAGGAGAAAAAGCCGCTGCAGATCCCGCCGGTCGACACCTATTACGATTACTCCGACCAGGAAGGGTTTGCCGGCGCGGTGGAGATGTGCAACGGCGCGGGAGTGTGCCGCAAGACGGCCGGCGGCACCATGTGCCCCTCCTACCGCGGCACGCTCGATGAACGCCACGCCACCAGGGGCAGAGGAAACGCCCTGCGCCTGGCCATCAGCGGCCAGATCGGCAAGGACGGCAACAATCTCCCTGCCTGGAACGACCCCGACACCCTTGAGACGCTGCACCTTTGCCTTTCCTGCAAGGCCTGCAAGAGTGAATGCCCCAGCAATGTGGACGTCGCCCGCCTGAAGGCGGAGTACCTGGCGCAGTCGTACCGTGCCGCCGGCCACACTCCGCTGGCCGTACGGGTCTTCGGCCATGTGCGCAAGCTGAACGAGCTTGGCTCAATCATGCCGGGCATGGCCAACTTCATCGCCAACCTCTCGCCGGTCCGCGCCATCATGGAGAAAGTCCTGAAGATCGACCGCCGGCGCTCGCTGCCGCGCTACGAGCGGGACTTGTTCTCCCAGTTCAATCAGCAGCAGACATCGGGAGGCAGGAAGTCTGTCGTCATGTTCCCCGACTGCTTCATCACCTACAACGAGCCGCGCATCGGGCTGGCGGCCCAGCGGGTACTCAGCCGGCTCGGCTATGAAGTAATCCTCCCCCGCACCGGCTGCTGCGGCAGATCGATGATCTCCACCGGGTTGCTGGATGACGCCATCACCGCGGCCGATCGAGTCATCAACGACCTCAGGCAATACATCGAGGATCCCAACGTCGCCGCCATCCTCGTGGCCGAGCCATCCTGCCTGAGTGCGTTCAAGGATGACTACCTGCAACTCAAGTGCGCCACGCCGATCGAGCTTCGCCGACAACTCTCGGAAAAATCGCTGCTGATCGAGGACTTCATCGACCAGCAGTGGGACCAGCATCCGGTGCCCCCGGAGGTGGAAGGCAGTGACGATGCCCCGGTGCTGCTGCATGCGCACTGTCACCAGAAATCGCTCTGGACGGCCGACACTTCCGCCCGGCTGCTCAAGCGCATCTGCGGTGATCGTCTGAAGGTACTGGACACCGGATGCTGCGGCATGGCCGGCTCCTTTGGCTTCACCACTGATCGGTATGAGCTGTCGATGAAGATTGGTGAGCTGTCGCTGCTGCCGATGGTGCGCCAGGCGCCAGGGAACGCGATAGTCGTCGCCCCCGGCACCAGCTGCCGCCACCAGATCCACGACGGAACCGGCCGATCGGCGATCCACCCGATCGAGCTGCTGGACCGGATGATGTCGCAGGGAAAAGTGAAGGCGCAGTGAAGCTCTACTGAAAGTGGAGCGGCTTGTCCTCAAGCCGTGGGAGGTAAGGCGATCCTCGACGAATGTATCGCTATGCCCGATGCACGAGGGTCACTGTTTCCTCCGCCTGGCGTCCGCATTTTTCACTTAAGCCCGCTCTGGTTTTCCTTGTCCCGAATCTCATTGCTGAGCTTTGCGGCATGGATCACAGACGGTAGAGTAGATCGTTCCTCATTGAAAGGAGAACATGAGAAAACTGTTTGCTTGTATTGCGGTGCTGGCGCCTGTGTCGCTGGCTGTGGCCCAGGAGAGTGCGCCCGCACCTGCCGGGGCTGATGTTGCGGTAGCCGGAGAGGTTGATGCCAACACGGTAGTGCTGCGGGTTGGCGAGGAGACTCTAACGGCCGCGGAGTTTGATGCGTTTGTTGAAGCCTTGCCTGCGGAGGTTCAGCCGCTGGCTCGCCTGGCTCCGGGCAAACGGATGCTGGCCGAGCGCATGATCGAGTTCAAGCTGCTGGCGCAGGAGGCTCGTCGGCTCGGGCTGGACAAGGATGCCAAGACCAAGGTGGCGGTGCAGTTGTCGATCGACCAGGCGCTGGCGCAGGCGATGGCGGAGAACGCCACCAGGCCGCCGGATGACGAGACCATCCGCGCTGACTATGAGAAGGACAAGTCCAGGTACGACCAGGTTAAGGCCCGCCACATCCTCATCCGCACCCCCGACTCGCAGGCTCCCCAGAACCCGCTGAAGAAGGCGCTCACCGAGGAGGAGGCAAAAGCCAAGGCCGATGACATCCGCAAGCGGATCGTCGAGGGCAAGGAAGACTTTGCCGCCCTCGCCCGCGCCGAGAGTGATGACGTCGGCAGCGGCCAGCGTGGCGGCGATCTGGGTTATTTCGCCCGCGGCATGATGGTCGAGCCGTTTGAGAACGCCGCCTTCGCACTCAAGCCCGGCGAAGTGTCTGAGCCGGTAAAGAGCCAGTTCGGCTACCACATCATCCAGGTGGAAGATCGCCGGCCCTCCAGCTTTGAGGAGGTTAAGGCCCGCGTCAGCCAGCAGCAGGCCAGCCAGAAGCTCGAGCAGCTCATCGAGAACCTCAAGAAGTCGCAGACGGTCGAGATGAACGAGAAGTTCTTCGGCCCGGCCAACGCGATGCCTCCCGGGCATCCTTAAACGATCGCGGCCAAAGATAGTACATACTCACGCGGGCGGCGGTTAACGCCGCCGCTCGCGCTTTTCACCTCGTTGCACAGAGAAAGGTTGCGGAAATGGCGCGCGGCAAGGAGAAATGGATCTGCTCCACTGAGGATAAACCCTGGCAGAAGCGCTCTGACCTCTCGGAGAACCACTCGGCCAGTAACCTTCGCTTGAGTGGTCTGCGACACCAGACGTTCGCCGGCTGGGGTGGATGCTTCAATGAGATGGGCTGGGACGTGATGCGCAAGCTTCCAGCCAATCGCCGCGAGCAGGTGCTGGCCGCGCTTTTCGGCAAGGATGGCTGCCGGTTCACCTTCGGGCGCGTGCCGATCGGAGCATCCGACTACGCACTTGACTGGTACAGCTGCAACGAGACGCCCGGCGATTGCCGCATGCGGAACTTTTCGATCGAGCGCGATCGCCAGAACCTCATCCCCTACATCAAGTCGGCGATGCGCCACCAGCCGGGGCTGGAGCTGTTCGCCTCTCCCTGGAGCCCGCCGACGTGGATGAAGTATCCCGCGGTCTACAACTATGGCCAACTTATCTGGGAGAAGAAGAACCTCGACGCCTATGCCCTGTATTTCGCCCGCTTCGTCGAGGAGTACGCCCGCGAGGGAATAAGGATCTCCCAGGTCCACGTGCAGAATGAGCCGGTGGCCGACCAGAAGTTCCCCTCATGCCTCTGGTCAGGCGCGCAATTGCGCGACTTCATCCGCGATCACCTGGGCCCGACCTTCAGGAAGCGCAGGGTCCCGGCTGAGATCTGGCTGGGCACGATCAACTCCGACGACTACAACGAGTTTGCCCTGACGGTGCTCTCCGATCCGCGCGCCCGCGAGCTGGTGGCCGGGGTGAGCTACCAATGGGCCGGCAAGCACGCCATCCATCGCACGCTCAAAGCCTTCCCGGAAGTGCCGCTGATGCAGAGTGAGAACGAGTGCGGCGACGGCAACAACACGTGGAAGTACGCACACTACATCTTCCAGCTTTTCCAGCACTACCTGATCCACGGCGTGCGCTGGTACGTCTACTGGAACATGGTGCTGCCGCCAGGCGGGCGAAGCACCTGGGGCTGGAAGCAGAACTCCATGGTCGTCGTCGACCCCGACAAGGGAACCGTTCGGTACACGCCCGAGTTCTACGTGATGAAGCATTACTCGCACTTCATCTCACCGGGCGCGGTGCGGCTGGGGCTCGCCGGGCAGTGGGCCGGGAACGCGGTCTGCTTCAGCAACCCCGATGGCTCGATGGTGCTGGTTGTCGCCAACCCCTTTGAGGAGAAGCGCGAGCTGGCGTTTGCCCATCCCGGCGGGATACTCAGCGCCAATCTGCCCGGGCAGTCGTTCAATACATTCGTGATCAGCCTGTAGAAAACTGCGCGATCTCAGCAAATATGTGTCCTGTCGACGTGCAGAATTGCCCGCCGGTAGGTTATATTTCATCTCACTCGTGACCGTTGGCCGCATCCTATCATGTCAGCGGCAGGTTGTTTTCGAGGGGCATGGGTGAGAGATGAGTTCTGAGGCTCACAGGTTCGATGCATACTTCAAGTGGCTGCGGATCCACAAGCGCCACCAGCCGCCCACTCACTATCGCCTGCTGGGGATCAACGAGTTTGAGTCAGACACGCAGGTGATCGAGGAAGCCGCCGTCCGCCAGTCGGAGCACGTTCGCAAGTGCGGACAGCAGAAGTTCCCCGATATCGCCGAGCGCATCCTGCAGGAGATCGAGGCGGCGCGCCAATGCCTGCTGGATCCCGAGCAGAAGGCCGCCTATGACGAGAAACTCAAGGCCCAGCCGAAGCAGAAAGTCCTCACGCCCCACAAGACGCGCTACGACGCCCTGCAAGTAAGCGACCTGGATGCGAAGATCGCCGAGAACGCGCCGCCTGCCCCCGCCAAATCGTCTCACTCAGATACCCAGCCGTCGGCCGCTGCCGCTTCATCTGATGCCAGGAAGTCAAAGCCACCGGCCGAGAAGCTTGAGAGCAGTGAGCATCGACAGGCCAAGCGAGGAAGCAGGACAGTGCCGGCGGCTCCCATCCCGCCGGTGGTAGAAAAGTCGTCCGGGGATGAGAATGAGCCGGAGGTGAACACTGCCCTGGTGGTTAAGCTCACGGTCGGCGGCTGCATACTGGCTGGCGGGATCACCTACGGGCTGCTGCACTGGATGTCCTCTCCCCCGCCCGCTGAGACAGACCAGGCGCCCATCGTTGCGCCAGCCGATAGTGAACCCGCCGGCGCCGCAGACGTCACCGCTGCCACGGAAAGCGCTGCGGATGCCACTGGCGTGCCGGCCGCGTCTTCATCGGCCAACCCGGTAGCAACCGCTCAGGAGAACGATCCTGCTGCTTCGCGGACCAAGCAGGCCGCAGAAGCGCCCGCGCGATCGGCCGAAGGGCAGCAACAATCGCAGCAGCGCCCGGCCGCCAGCGCCAGCACCAATCAGTTTGCCGGCACCCACTGGCAGATCATCAGCAGCAAGGTAGCCGGCATCATGACCCTGCACGCCGATGGCTCGCTCACGATCTCCGGCCTGCCGCAGAAAGGCACATGGCGCTTGCGCAGCGATGAAATCACCGGCCGATTCATGCGCGACTCATTCCGGCTGAAGAAGGCCTCCGATGACGAGCTGACCGGCACCTACGCGGGCGCCTCGGTGAAGGCGTATCGCGTCAGCGAGGAAGCGCTCAGGGAGATCGAGTCGGCGATGAAGGAGAAGGACCCAAAGTAAACGTAGCGCGATACGCAGCTTCAGGAGGCACGGGAAAAAGCCCATCGCAAGGTTCCATCAGGCAGTTGTGTTCTCCCGATGACGCTCCAGCTCCCCGGATGCCCCTGTCGGACATACTTCTCGTATCCCAATATTGATCAAATTAACACAGCGGGGATTTCTTCTTTGCATCGGCGCGAAGATTTACTTATTTTGCGGGCCTGCTGTTTACGTTTACCTGCCTGTGTGACCACTATTGGTTGTTGTAACCACCACAGACGCGAACAACGGATTATGGTTTTGTGCTCGCCTGGTTGTATTTTGGACTTGCGGAGGCCACCCTCACTCAGCCTTGTTTAAGTATTTTCTCGTCTAGCGCTCGTTTACCGCATTCATTGGCCCGCCCAACCGTGCGTATAAGTGTGGTCCATGCCACGAAACTGAAGGTTTTCAGTTATCCTGATTATTGACTAACAAGCGCAGTCTCGTCCCCGCTGCACTAATGCTGTATGCTCTGCAGCCCGTTGGAGGGCAACGGAGGTAGCGGAGGCGAAGTCAGTCTGCTGCTGGCTATCCGGAGGGATGACTTGGCGGAAGGCCGTACATTAAAATGCCGAGATCCTCTGGAACTTCAAAGCTGGTTGTCTCTGATTGTCTGAGGCAATGCCTGCCCGCCGTCGGGTTGGCGGCCATAAGCATCATGGCCGGCCTTCTGCTGGAGCCCCTGCTCTCGCAGAATGCTCCGTTTGTTGCCTCATTCCCCGCCGTGATGCTCGTCTCTCTATGGTGCGGGTTTCTCCCGGCCATCGCCACCGCAATAGTCTCGCTGGGTGGTATGTACATCTTCGGAGAACTCACCTCGCCATTTGCCGACCAGGGCCAGTTCTTTCACGCGCTGTGGGTGACACTGAACAACACCGGGATCGCCGTCATCGGGCACTACGCGCGGGAGAGCCGCCGCCGCACCCAGGAGCAGGCGCAGATCGCCCGCCGTTCGCAGGCCATGCTCGAGCGCTACCAGTTGCTGGTGCAGCATGGCCGGGATATCGCGCTGTTCATCCGCTATCGCGATGGGAAGATCATCGAGGCAAACCGGGCGGCCGAGCTGGCATATGGCTACAGCCGCGAACAGCTGCTGAGCCTGACCATCGCCGACCTGCGTTCCCCCTGCCAGCAGGATAACATTCCTGAGCACATGGAGGCGGCCAACGGCCCCGGGGTACTGTTTGAGACAATACATCGCCGCGCCGATGGCAGTGAATTCCACGTTGAGGTCAGCTCCCGAGGGATCGATCTGGACAATGAACGCATCCTGCTGAGCGTCGTGCGGGATATCACCGAACGCCGGGAAGCGCAGGCCGCGCTGCATGCGGCGGAGATCCGCCAGCGCACGCTGCTGGACGCCATCCCCGATCCCGCATGGCTCAACGACCAGGATGGACGCATCATCGCGGTGAACCGCGCCTGGGTGCGATTCGCCGGGCGCGAGGCGGATGAGGTTTTCGGGTTCACGCCGGAGGATCTTTTCCCGCCGGAAATCGCCGCGCAGATTGAGTCGGAAAATGCCCACGTCCTCCAGACCGGCCAGGAGTTGCGCGTCGAGAGGAAGCTGAGCGACAGGGCCGGCAATGAGAAATGGTTCGACATCATCAAGCTCCCTGTGCCCGATGCCGAGGGCAAGGTGATTGGCACGGCCGGCATCGCCCGCGACATCACCGCCAAGCGCGAGGCGCAGCAGGCACTGATCGAGTCGGAAGCCCGTTTCCGCGCGGTGGTGGAGAACGCTCCCGATGGAATCGTCCTCGCCGACGTCACCACCGGGAATTTCCACAGCGCCAACCCCACATTCTGCCGCATGCTGGGGTACGAACTTCGCGAGATCTGCACGCTCAGCCTCAACAGCATCCTCCCCGAGGCTGAGCGGGAAGGCCGCTGGAGGCAGTTGCTCTCCAATGCCGCCGGCTCGGAAGGGGCATTGCAGGATGTGAAGATACTGCGCAAGGACGGCAGCTCGTTCTACGCCGACGTAAGTACCTTCCCCATCCGCCTGGGCGGGCGCGACTACCTGGGCGGATTCTTCCGCGACATGACCGAGCGCCACGAAAGCCGCGAGGCCAAGCGCGCCTACGAGGCACGCCTGCGTTCACTGGCGATGGAGGCGTCGCTGGCGGAGGAACGGGAGCGCCGCAAGCTCTCCGTCTACCTGCATGACGAGGTGTGCCAGTACCTGGCGCTGGCGCGCATAAAGCTGTCGCTGGTGCGGTCGGAATGCGACCCTGAGAAGCTGCGCGAGACCTGCCGCGACATCACCAGCATCATCGATCGCAGCAACAACGGCTCACGCTCGCTGATGCTGCAGCTGAGCCACCCGGCGCTCTATGAGCTGGGCTTCGCCCCGGCGGCGGAGTGGCTCGCCGAGGACTTCAAGCGCCTCTACGGCCTGCATGTGCATTTCAGCGAGGATGAGCATGAGAAGCCCATCGCGCTGCCGCTGCGCGTAACGCTGTACCAGTGCCTGCGTGAGCTGCTGGTGAATGTCGCCAAGCATGCCGGGACTGCCCATGCCACCGTACGCGTGGAGCGGCATGGTTCACGTATCCGCGTCACCGTGGAGGATGAGGGCCGGGGATTTATCCCGCACTCGGCCAGCCGGCCGGATCATAAAGGCGGCTACGGCCTGTTCAGCATCCGCGAGCGCCTCATCAGCATGGATGGCCACATGCACATCCACTCCGCGCCGGGGATGGGCACCAAGGTCACCCTCGACGTCCCGGTGGCAGAGAACCCCGACGCGGGCACCGATGAGATGCACTGGAAGTAGCACCGCATCTTCCGGCTCTCCATGGGACTGGGGCATTTTTCCCTCCCCCCAATCCGCATTTTGCTGTATATGGGATTGTGGCCCGTCTATACAGGAGAGCGTATGAGGCGAGAATCCATCCTTCTGGCCGCATCGTTGAGCTGCACCATCGGCCTTTCCGCCGACATTAACCTTGGCAAGGCAGACAGCATCGCGGTGGATCAGCCGCGTGTGATCTTCCAGTTCACGCTGCCTGGCACTGACATCGAGGTGGGCGACTCTCTATGGGGGTTGCTGGACACCGGCGCCAATGGCGTGCTGCTGGCCCAGCAGGCGTTCGATTTCTTCAGCTCCAATCCTCACGATCCTTACACGCCTGCCCTCAACAGCGACGGCCAGCCGGTGGTTTACTATGAGTCGGGCGTCGCCGGCTTTGAGCAGATGTACATCTACGAGGTGTATGACCTTCAGTTCGCGGGCTGGCCTGGCGCGCCGCCGCACAGCGTGAATGTCGCTCCCAACATCCGCTTCATGGGGATGCCACACAAGGACCTGGGCCTGCCGGCGATCATCGGGATGCCTGCCATGGCCGGCAGGGTCGTTGCCATCGACCCCAAGCCGATCACCTACGACTTCCTGTCAGGCTTCGACTTTACCAACGCCGAGTTTTACGACTCGCCGCCGCCCTCCAGCACGCCCGTTTCATACACCATCAACCTGCCCATGCTGCCCTATGAGCATGCAGGGGTCGATCCGGATCATCCCGATGATCCGCGTCCAACCTTCGCGGACTTGCCCCTGATCGACATAAAGACAGTGAGAAACGGCGTGGAGCTGGATCAGCGCCTCCTGCTGGATACCGGGGCTCAGACCTCGATCATCTCGATGAGCACTGCCCTGGCGCTTGGAATCGACCTGCGCCCGAAGGATGAGGGCGGTGACATTGAGGATTACCTGGCCGTCGGCGGCATCGGCGGAACCGTCGAGATGCCGATGGTCTTCATCGACCGGTTGATCGTGCCCACCAACGAGGGGGACAACCTGATCTCCTCTGAAGTGCTGGTGGGAGTGCTGGACATCATCGGCATCGATGGCGTGCTGGGCATGGACTTCCTGATGAACGGCTACGCCGACCATATTTTTGGAGGCACCGGCGAGTATGGTGCATTCTCCGAGATCATCCTCGACTTCCGCAACCCTGAGATGGGCGTAATGCGGCTGGACATGAACCCGGAATACGTCGTTCCCGAGCCAAGCTCACTTGCCCTGATCGGGGTGTTCTCGATGCTCCTTGGCCGACGCCGGCCGCGCCAGGTATGAAGAAAGCAGAGGAAGCGCCTGCGTGCCTCTGCCTCTGTGCCTTTCTCTAGCGCCGCGGCTGCTTCACATCCTGCACCACCCGGTCCAGGGTTGCCTGGAAGGTGGGCAGTGGCATCGCCTGCACCTTCGGTTCTTCCAGCGTCCCCTTTATGCGGATCTGGAGCAGCTCCTCACGTGCCCTCTTGATCAGTGGCTCGATCAGCGGCATGCGCCACGAGTCGGGATTCTCGGTATTGAGCGTCAGGTCGATCTCCTTGCGGGCGAAATCCAGCACGCCATCCCCGTAGATGTTCAGCCCGGGCGCGCTCAGCTGGATGCGGTCGAAGGTCGCCTGCTCACCCATCAGCGTGTAGGAAACGTCGATATCGTTCACCCCATCGCGCAGCGGCAGGGCGAAGTTCACCAGGCGGAAGAAGCCCAGGATGATCGGGGCCTCGTACATGTCATTGCCGCTGATCTGGATCCGTCCCCGGCCGCGACGGTTTCGTGTATCGCCAAAAATCCCTTCAACATCGAAACTCCCTGTGACGCTGCCCTCCATCGCCTCCTTGCCATTCTGCCCCAGCACCTGGGCAAGGTCGGCATGCTGGATCACCGCCTGCACGGCGTACTGCGACGGTGAGTTGTCGTGGGAGAGTATGGTCACATCGCCGGCCATCGAGCCGCCCGCCAGCTCGGTGCGGATCTGCTGGAGCAGCAGCCCGCTGCTGTAGTCTGGCCGGCGCAGAGTGGCGGTCAGGTTGCCTCCCTTGCGCCCCATCAGCGAGTAGGAGTCAGCGGTGATCGAGCCTTCCAGCCTGGTCAGGAAGTTTTCGCGCACCTCGCCGGAGAGACGCGTCCACCCGTAGATCTCTGATACCGGCAGGCCGATATCCAGCTTGCCGGAGCCGGCGCTGCTGATGACGCACTCAAAATCGACATCCAGCGGCGGAGTCTTCATCGCCCGCGCGGGACGGGTGGCCGGCCGGCGCTTCGAGGCGGCCGGCGGCGGCTGGATGCGCTTCAGCGGCTCGGGCGAACCGCGCACATGCAACTTGTCGAAGCGGATTTCAAACGCCCCCTCGGCCGCCAGGCCATCGATCACATCCGCCACTGCCACCGGCAGCGCCACCTTCAGGTCCTCATCCGGCTCCACATTGGTGGCGCTTACCTGCAGCTTGAAATCCATCACCGGCGCAGTGACGCCCTCGGCGTTCACCTTGAACTGTGCCTTGCCATGCTCGCCAGTGAGGTCGATCAGGCGAACGTGGTTGTCGCGGACGACGATCTGCCCCTTGAGATTGTCGACGCGATAGGGAAAGACGTCGGAAAACGCCGAAAGCTGTCTTGGCCTGAGGGTCAGGTCGATCTTGTCCACCGGCCGGGTGGTGGCGATGGCAGAGCCATCGGCCGGCGGCGTAGTCATCACGTAATGAAGGCTCAGGTCAGTCGTGCCATCCGGGCGATGCTGATCCCACGCCTGCTGCACCGCTTCCGGCAGGATGTCACGCAGCGTCTTTTCCAGCAGCAGGTCGGCGGCATCCAGCTTCAGGTCAATGTCCGGCGTGCCATCCTTCCAGTCGATCTCGCCGGTGGCAACCAGCGTGGCATTTCCCCGCCGGCCAGTCACATCGGCAAACTGAAGCCGCGCCGGCTCCAGGAAAAGGTCGCCATTAATCGCCGTGAATGCCGGGCCGTTGGCATCCCGCATCAGCATGGCATTGTGAGCGCGGATGTTCAGGTCAAAATCGACGCGGGCATGCTCACTGGTCGACCCTTCCGCCAGGAACACCCGGCCATTGATATCAACCCGGCCCTCCAGCGCCAGCCGCTTGATCCACTCCCGCTCCGTGGGCGGCAGGGCATCCAGCAGGTCGTCGTCAATCGCCACGTTCCTGGCATCCACACGGATGTCCGGGCTGACCGGCTGGGCAAACCCGACACTGCCATCCAGCTCAAGGGTGGCGCCGTTGTGGTTCATGCGCAGGTCGCGAATCTCCAGGTGATCGTTGTAGATATCGACCACCGCCGAGATGTTGTGCATGGGATAGGGGAAGATTTTCAGCGTGCCGGTGGCGCTCTTCAGGCGCAACTGCACGTGCGTGTCGACGCGCTTGTACCAGCCGGCGTCGCGCTTCACCCAGACATCAAAATCGCCGGAAAACTGAGGCCACGCGTGGGCCTCTTCCCCGGAAAGCTCGATCTCCTTCGCGCCGGTTGCCGCCAGGCGGTGCCCATAGTCCGGCGGGCCAAACAGATTCACCGCATTGGCCACATCTCGCGGGAAACGCTCGCGCAGGATCGGTTCGGAACTGATGTTGCTGCCGCTGACATGCACATCGATCCCCGGGCCACCCTTCTCAAATGGGCCGATGATCCCGTTGATCTCCACCACGCTGTTGGCGTTGGGGCCGCCGGCCACGCCGTTGCCGCGAAGCTGCTGGATGCGCAGCAGATCCACATCCTTCTCGCTGTCGTGGCTGAAGATAAACTGCCCCGTGCAGTTCTGCAGCGGATAGGGGAAATCCTCAAACTCAAGCTGCGATTCAAACAGGTCAACCACCACTACCGGGTCAAACGGCCCGCCCGGTGTCGCGCGGGTGAGGTTGATCCCGATGCGCCCCTTGCCACGCGGCTTGAACTGCAAGTACGCCCGGCGGACATCATCCGGCAGCCACGCCATGAACTGCTGGCTTGGCGGAATCTGGATATATGTCCCCGGCTTGGTCTGGATGGACAGTTGCCCGGCCGCGGTGGCTGAATATCCCTTCAACTCGCCACGCAGCACAAGCTGCTGTCCCTGAAGCCGCATCTCCGCCTCGACCTTTATCCCGTCGCCTGTCAGCGTGGTCATGCCG
>JAKORQ010000369.1 GCA_029777755.1 Planctomycetota bacterium | reverse complement strand
GGGCCATCGCTCAGCTCGATCAGCTGCCAGAAGGAGGCCTCGGCCAGGTGCGAGACATCGTGGATCATCCCCAGTGAATCCATTTCGCGCACCAGGGCCCGGCCATCGCGCGTCAGCCCGCCGGGAGCGCCGGTGCCGCCGGCGTAGCGAGTCTGCTTCCATGCCATCCCAATAATGCGGATTCCCTGCTGCCACCACCAGTACAGATGGGCGGCCGAGATGATCGGGTCGGCGTTTTCCATCAGCATGATCGAGTGCAGCACCTGCCCGGGATCGCCGGTCACGGGCAGGTCGCACGCCCTGCGAACCAACCTCATCCGCCCGGCCAGTTCCTGTTGCTGATACCAGCGCACCTGCCGCGCTCCCAGATCGGCTGCCTCCTCGGGCGAGTTGTAGCCATTCTTGAGATAGCTTCTGTGGGCGGTGAAGATCGTCCCGCAGATAAGCCCCACACGCCCGTCCTTCAGGTCCGGCAGGCCAACGGTGGGAATCCCCTGCTCATCCGCCTTCTGCTCCCGCGCCGGCAGAAGCACTTCGCGACCCTCAATCACGTTCCAGGCAATGTCCAGATGCGCATCGACAATCATGCCACGAAAGGTAGCACGAAAGAGCACCATGGGGGAAGTGACTGGTCGGTTGAATGCACATGGCGCATCATCGAATTGAAACGCCCGATACTTCAGCGTGAGTCAGCCCAGTTGCTTGGTGAATAAAGCCGTCACCTCGCTCACATCTCCACTGTCACCACACTTCCATCGCGTATCTGGTCGGCCGGGATTGTGTTGCCCTCGATCCTCCTGCCGTCGATCGCCAGCATCTGTCGGCCAGTGCGATTGAACTGGATGGTGACCAATCGGCCGCGGTATTTGCGCTTCACCTGCGCCTTGTCCCACTGCGTGGGCAGCCTGCCAGAGATCTCAAGGCCGGCGAGCGTGGCGCGGATGCCCATGATCCCCTCGACGGCCGTGCGCACCATCCACCCGGCCGTGCCGGTGCGCCAGGAGAAATGTCCTCGCCCGGCGCTTTCACCCGCGGCCGGGCCGCGATAGCAGTTGGTCACGCTGAACGGTTCCTGCCTCGACCTGGCCGGCGGATTGTTCGGATTGGTCGGCACGAGTCGTCCGAACAGGTCCAGCGCATCATCGACGCGACCGGCCTGGCAAAGGGCGTTCATCATGAAACTGGATGCGTGGCAGTAGTTGCCGCCGTTCTCGACCGTGCCCGGGTCGGTGGCGCTTAGCTGGCCCACCGATTCATCGAACCTCGTGTATGCGGGCGTGAGCAGCAGATAACCATGCTCAACCAGCAGATGCTCGCGGGCGGCCGACAGGCACTTCTCGCGCTGCTCCTGCGTGGCGATCTGCGCGATCACCGCCCACGCCTGCGGCAGGAGATAGATGCGGCCTTCGGTGTTGTCAGGATGCCCCACCGGCCGGCCATCGTCGTCGAAGGCGCGATTGAACCACTGGCCGTTCCAGCCATGCTTCTGCAGCGCCTCCTCGCACTCCGCTCGCCACTGGCGGCATTGCCCTGCGATGTCTTTTTCGCCGGCCAACTCGGACAGTTCCGCCACGCGTGGCAGAGCGGCCGCCATCGCCATGGTCGTCCAGACGCTCTCTCCCTTGCCGCCTTTGCCCGGGCCGGTGAGCTGGTCATTCCAGTCTCCGTAGGGCATCAGGCAAAGCCCGTGCGCACCGCGATTCTCCGCCAGGTACTTCATCGCGCGGAAAATGTGGTCCAGCACGCTCCCCTCTTCGTCCGATTGGAAGTATGGCGAACGGTGCGAGAGGAAATCGACATCGCCCGTCTCGCTGATGTAGGCCCACACGGCCAGCGTCAGCCACACGCCGCCATCGTTGTACGGCTTGGCGTCGATGGGCGCCCACTTGCGCACAGTTCGGCCATCGGCAAACTGATGCGGCAGCGCAGCCTCGATCATCTTGCGAACGTAGCCCGGCTCGACGAGCAGATACGCCCAGGCATCCTGCATTCCGTCGCGCACACCATTGCCCCAGCCACGGTTCCAGTAGGCGTTGTACGCCAGTTGGTGCTGGAGCCAGATATTCACGAAACGGTCGAAGTCCTCATCCGGCGTCTGCACCTCGAGCGACTGGTAGCGTTGCTCGAGATGTTTGTTCACGCGCTCCAGTTCCGCCTCGAAGCGGCCGCTGGCCACCCATGCAAGGGCGCCATCCGGCAACTCGGCCGTATCCTTCGTGCAGCCCAGCGCCAACCTCCAGTCAGTCGACCCATTAGCCGGCAGCGTAAGCTCTGTCGCGCCAACCAGGCATGGGCGGTCAGGCGGGGTTGTCGCTTCGCTCCATCTGCCCGCAATGTTCTGCGGCAGCGCCACCGTGCCGTACGCTCCCTCAAAGTTCTCCCGCTCGAAGGTGAGGGCATCATACGGCCGAGAGCTGACGAGATAGGCCTGCCAGAGGCGCGTGGCAAGATGGCTCTGGTTATGGATATCGATCACCCGGCGATCGCCACTGATGTTGCAGCGGAAGCGATTACGCGTGCCATGGTATGGGTCGCGCACGTTCAGGTCGATGTCGCTGAACATCACGAGGCGCAATTTCCGAGCCCGCCCGGACAGGTCGCGCACCTCGAGCCGATACAGCGCTGCATCCCCCTCCACCGGCACGGTTATGGTCAACGTTGCCTCAAGGGCAAGGTTCTGCTGCCTGATGACCTGGTATCCCAGCCCGAAGCGCGACTCGAACTGCCCAGGCGCAGCGAGCTTCCCTGTATGGTTGCCCAGGCAGAAGTATTGGCCGCTCTCCAGGTCGACGATGTAGATCCCCTGGTGACCTGACCAGTTAATGAGGATGATGGTGCCATCCTCATCTCGGCGATAGCAGATGCCGGCGCCGGCCTGCGTTGGCTGGATGTTGAAGCGGGCATTGAAGAGGATGTTCTTCCACGGCTTGGGCGGCCGCCAGTTCGTCAGGACAAACTCCCGCCGGGCATCATCGAAGTGACCAAATTGCGCCAGTGCATCTTGCTGCTTCATAGCGAGCATTACAGCGTTACTCAACTGTTGCATCAAGTATGCAAATTGTCGATCTCACCGCCGGGAGTGTTTTGCCGCCGCCTCGGCGATCGCCTTCAGGCAGCCATCCGGGTCGCGGAAGAAGTGCGGAGTCCAGAGCCGCAGGAGCTTCCATCCCTGGCCGGCGAGGATATTGGTGCGGAAGATCTCCCATTCCACAGCGTCGGCGGCCGACTCGAAGCGATTCAGGTCGCATAGCACGCCAATGGTCACATCCTCTGCACTGTGGGGATGCTGCAGCGCCAGGTCGACGCAGAAGCCGTCGTTGCCCCAATGGACCCACGAGCCAATGTTGCTCTTGGCCAGCAGTTGCCGGGCGAGCTGCTTTGCCACCTCGGAGGGATAGCGCGTAGTGCGTATGCGGAGTTCCTGCGGCACCGTTGGCGCGGGTGCAGCTGGTTCTTCGCGCTTCCGCTGGTATTCGGAGGCCAAATGCTCGGCATAGGCCAGGTAATAGAACAGCAGCAGTGGCCCGCCCGGCGATTGCCCTTCCGCCGGCTCGGGTGGATTGCGATACACCGACTGCGGGATCGAGCTGACCAGGTGCACCTCCTCGCGTGCCCGCGTGATGAGCACATTGAGCCGCCGGCCGCCGCCTGACCTGCCAAGCGGCCCGAAGCGCTTATAGAAGCGCCCCTGCGGGTCGGGCCCGTAGGTGGTGCTGATGATGATGTGGTCGCGCTCATCCCCCTGCACATTCTCGAGGTTCTTGACGAAAAGCCCCTCGAACATCCCTTCGCGCCGCAGGTTGCGGGCTTCCGCCAGGTCGCTGGCGAAGGCGTGATCCTCCTGGGCCAGCTTGTCCAGGGCATCCAGGATGGCTTCGCGCTGCTGGAGGCTGAAGCAGGCGATGCCGATCGAGGGCGCGTTCTTGCGGCGAAGCAGATCGCGGACAATCTCGCAGACCTTCTTCGCCTCCTTCACGTTGCGGCGATCCTCGTATGTCCCGCCAACGTGATGGAGCGTAAGCGGCGATTGCCTGGGGCGATTGGCCGGATGCCCGGGGATCGGCTGCAGGCGAGAGCTGTAAAAGTGCTGGTTGGAGAACTCTATCAGGTCTGCATTGCGCGAGCGGTAATGCACATCAAGGTACGCCTCCTCGATCTCCAGATTGAGCGCGGCGGTGAGCAGATCCTCGATCTCACCCTGCTGCACCTCGAACAACTGCTGGTCCGACTCGATCTCCTCATCCTCGCTGCTGGCGATGGATGACTCAAAGAAACGCGATGGCGGCAGCTGCTTCGGGTCGCCGGCGATCACCACGCGCCTGGCGCGCAGCAGCACCGGCAGCGCCTCCTCGAGGCGGCATTGCGATGCCTCATCGAACACCGCCACATCGAACATGCTCTCGCGCGGGAAGACCTGCGCCACCGTCTCGGGGCTGGCCATCCAGACTGGCCGGAGGTCAAACAGCGGATCGCCTCCCTCAATGCGAGCGCCGGCCGCGATCACCTGCCGCAGGCGCAAGGCATTGGCCCCGCGCAGCATTAATCGCCGACGCAGCTCCGCTCCGCTTGAGTGCAGCCGCGACCCGGTGGCTGTCAGGAGTCGCTGCTTCTGTCGCTCGATCCAGCGATGGCGCACCGCCTCGCGGGTGAGCAGTTGCTTCTTCGCCTCCAGTTGTGTGTACCTCTCCAGCATGCGGGCGAGCTGCGTTGAATCCAACACCTGCAGGTGCGGCGATTCCTTGAGGCGCCAGGCGATAGTGGCGGCCACCACATCGCGCCGCAGCGCCAGCATCGCCTCCTCAGAGGAACACTGCTGCTTCAGCAGCCATCCGCCCGCCGGACGAAGCTCCGCCGGCAGCCGGGTAATGTCGTGGCTAGTACGCAGCACTGCCTCCAGGTGATGGAGCTGGCCCTCAAGCGCCTGCATGCCCTGCGACAAAGACGAGCCTTGCCTTGTTTCCCTGTCGAGATCCTTGAGGTAGTTGCCGGCAAACAGCCTGCTTCCCTCCGCAACCTGCAGGAACTGAAGCAGTGCCCGGGCGCGCTCGGCCGATACTCGCAGCGAGTCGATCAACTCATCGACATTCCTGGCCGCGACTATCGCCTCCAGTGCCGGCTGATCCTGGCCGACCATCTCCCGCAGTTGCAGCAGTTCCTGCATCAACTGCGCCTGGTGAAGCAGTGCCCCATCCCCCGCTTGCGTTCCCGGATCCCATCCCGCCCCCCGGCGAAATGCCTCCACCAGAAGGATCCGCACGCGCACGCCGCGATAGTGCTCCAGCAGTCGACTGGCGTTCTCCGGCCCCAGCGGCAACCCGGCCGAGCGCAATGCCGCGGCCACCGCCTTTTTCTGGCGAAATGCGAAGATGCGCCGCCATGAGCGCATCATCTGCAGGTACTCATCCAGCTCCGCGATCCGCAGTTGCAGTTCCGACAGCGGCGGAGCTGGTACCGTCGCCGCCAGTTCAAGATCGACCGGGGAAGAGCTCAGCAGCGCCGCCTGCTGCGCGATCAGCTCCATCTCCTGCTGCCGCTGGGCGATCTCCACGGGCGAGAGGGTCATCCACTGGGCTATCGTCTGCAGCGTGGTAGTCAGCTTGAGCCTGGCCAGGCGATCGCAGATCTCCTGGCGAGAAGCGGCCAGTTGATCAAGCGGCGTATCCAACGGAAGCGGTACTGGCGATTGCAGCGCATCCACCTCAGCCGCGCTCTGGCAGACGTCGGCCATCTTCTGGCGGATCTCCGCCATCGACGTCGCGAGAAACTCATCCAGCGGCATGCCGGCCGCCCGTCGCCAGGGATTGTTCAAGTATCCGCAGTGACCCGCGCGCTCCAGCATGGCCGCGAGCAGCGCGGCGTTCATCTCCACCAGTTCCAGCGTCACTCCGTCCAGCAACTGCCGCGGCATCTGCACGACGCTAGACTCGAACGCCAGCCACTTGCCCACCAGTTCATGGAACGACGCATCCACAGGAGTTGGCCTGCACATCAGGGAACGATGCACTTCGCTGATGCGCTGGTGCAGCGATACAAGCTCACGATCCACCCGCGCAAGCTGCGACTCGGCGGCCGCGTCCGTCGTGGCGTTGCTGAGCTTGTCCAGTTGCTCCCGGATCGACTTGTACAGCTCACGCTGGTCGCGGCGCGGATCGTGCACCACCGCGCAAAGCTCGCCCAGCCCCAGGGCATCCAGGCGGTTCATCACCACGTCGAGCGCGGTTCTCTTGTCCGACACAAACAGCACGCGCTCGCCACGAGCCAGGTGGTCGCCGATGATGTTGGTGATCGTCTGGCTCTTGCCTGTTCCCGGCGGACCATGAACCACCAGTCCGCGTGAGGAACGCGCCAGCATCACCGCCCGCACCTGGCACGGGTCGGCCGCTGCAACCATGCGCTCTTCCTCGATCTTCCGCTGCAGGTGCAGACTGGGCTGGTCCTGCTCGTCTTCCGATAGTGATGGCGCAGGCTCCAGCGAAGCATCCACCTTCAGGAAACTCTCGATCGGGCCGCTGTATGGCTCGCCGTCGATCAGGGCCTGGGTGTCGCGGATCAGTCCCTGGTTCGCCATTGGGTAAAGCCCCAGCACGGCCGCGGGAATGATCTTCGCCTGCTCGTCATCCTCATCAGCGCGAGGCGCAGGCGTGAGCAGCATGCCATGCTCCAGCGTCTGGCCGTCGGTAAACAGCGGCGGCACCGGCATACCCACCACGCGGCAGACCTCCGCGGTGATGGCCGCGATCTCATCCCAGGGCTGTACGCCGGATTCATCCTCGAGGATCTCGTTCAGCGAATTGCCGGTGAGGCGCGACAGCCATGTCATCGCCGCAATGTTCGGCTGCACCAGTTCTGCACCATCGTTGCGGCACTCCAGCGTCACCGAAGGGCTGGTCCCGGGGCACACCGCCAGGTCCACGGCGATATATGCGACCGGCGCGAGCACTCTTCGCGAAAATCCCCTGTGCGCGACACTTCCCGGCGGCAGCGACAGCAGCGGAAAACCGATATATAGGGCATGCACGCCGGTATCGTTCTCGTAGTCGCGGGCATCCTCGACGATGGTGCGCAATTT
>JAKORQ010000368.1 GCA_029777755.1 Planctomycetota bacterium | reverse complement strand
TTCTCGATGGCAGCTATGTAACCACATCCGGTACTGGCAGCCTTATCGGCAGCTACTCAGACACCAACGTTTACCGGGGACACAGTTACCTTGGCCTGGTCGGCGGTTCAACGGGAATCGTCAATGTCACCGGGACTGGGTCCACCTGGACCAATCAGCAGAACCTGAACGTGGGCTACTACGGCGCGGGAGCACTGAACGTCTCCGCAGGCGGCTCGGTGATCAGTGCCAATGGTTACCTGGGCAATTTCTCTGGCGCCACGGGCACGGCTGTCGTCACCGGCGCCGGCTCGGAATGGAACATTGCCACTTCCCTCTATGTCGGTTCGCTGGGAGCTGGTCAGCTGATCATCTCCAACGGGGCATCGGTGATCAGCGGCGCAGCAGCAATCGCCAACAACACCGGTTCCTACGGCACCGTCCCGGTCATGGGCGCCGGATCCACGTGGACAAACACCAACATTATTTACGTGGGCGGTAACAGCGTCGCCCTGATGGGCATCCTGGACGGCGGCAGCGTATCCAGCACCAACGGCACCATCGGGTATGGCGCATCATCCAACGCCACGGTTCTCATCTCCGGCGCTGGTTCGCAGTGGACCGCCTCCAACAACATCATCATCGCCGGTACGTCGACCACCAACCAATCCACCGGCGTGGGTACGCTGATCCTGGATAACGGCGGCGTCATCAACGTCGGCAACCTGATGAAGCTCCACACCAATGCCACGCTCGTCGGTAACGGTGTGGTCAATGGACGGGTACTCAACTCTGGCACCATCTCCCCGGGAGATCCAGCGGCCGGGATTCTTACCATCAACGGCCTGTTCACCCAGGAGGCCGGCGGCACCATCGCTATCCAACTGGGTGGCCTGGCGGCCGGCAGCCAGTACGATCAGCTCAATATCAGCAGCAACACCATCCTGAACGGGACACTCGACGTGTCGCTGATCAACGATTTCAAGCTCGAGCCCGGGATGGAGTTCGACATCATCAATATCGGCGGGACGCTGTCGCAGACCTTCACCGGGCTGGCGCAGGATGACCTGGTGGGAACGTTTGACGGGGTGGATTTGTTCATCCGCTACCGCACCGAGTCCGGCTCGGCCGGCGTGACGCTCTATACCGCCGTCCCCGAGCCGACGACCGCAACCATACTCGCCATCGGCTCCGCAATACTGCTTCGCCGACGACGCACAGGGCGCTGTTCAGCTTAGTGTAACGGTTCGGCAGACAATAGAACGCTTATGCGTCGGCCAGGCGCCCCAAAACCTGGCCGACGCTTTTTCTTGCGCTCTCGCCTCGAAGCAGATGGGAAAGCCTCAAGTCTCGATGCCCGTCAACGGTGGAGCAGTTCCGCCGGAACTGCGGGAGGCAATCCGATCCTCGGCCAAGATTCGCTGATAGTGCAGGGGATCAGTAGACATTGAGCATCCTTCTTCGCCACGAAGGAACGAAGCGACGAAGTAGCACAGTATCGCGCACGGTCCCATCCTTCGTTTTTTCGTCGCTTCGTGGTGAAGACTTTGCGGGAGACGAAGACCGCGTTCCTGGGAGTCGTCGTTGCGTCGTGGTAAGGGGTGGATGGGACTGCGAATCCGCGGCAGTGATCACTAACTACACACAGCAACGATCCGCGTTTCCGCTCTTAAAATCGCATAATTCGCATCCCCTATAGTTGCTTGCCTATTCTCGGCAGACTACCCATAGTCGCGCGGGATGTCTGCCAGATCGCCCGGCGGCTGATTTCAGGGATATGCCGCCGGTCGTTCCAGAAACATCGGACCAATTACAGGACAATACATGGACCAAACCTGGGGCATGGGAAGGAACAGTGCACGCGCAGCGGTCAAGGCGGTCGCGATGCTCGTCGCATCGTCGGTGGTAGCTCACGCCAACAGTCTTGTTACTGATGACACCACGCAAAACGGAGGAGAATACCAGGCCGATACGCCTGTCTTGAGGATCACCGGCTCCTCCAACCCGACTCTCACGCTGGACAACGCAGCGACCGTAAACTGGAATGGAGCACCCTCCAGCGCCACCGTAGTCGGGCTGGATGATGGCGAGTCAGGCAGCCTGCAAGTCCTCAATGGAAGCACCCTGACCAACGCCGGCAACGGAAGTCCTACGCTGAACACGTTCAACGGCCAGAGCATCCTTTCCGGCTACGCCTACCTCGGGTTCCTCGCCAACTCCAACGGCTCGGCGACGATCTCCGGCCAGGACTCAAGGTGGGAAAACTTCGTTCTCAACGTCGGATACAACGGCACCGGTGACATGCTGATCTCCAATGGCGGAACTGTCTCTGTCGGGCTGGCCAGCTACATCGGGTCAGAAGCCGGGTCGCAGGGAACGGTGACGGTAACTGGCGCCGGCTCACAGCTCACTGTCGCCAGCGTTGGCCAGGTCGGCCTTGCCGTAGGCCGCAGCGGAAGCGGCGTGCTCAATATCGGGAATGGCGGACTGGCTTCCTCCGACTACGTCGTCGTGGGTTACTCGGGCGGTTCGGAGGGCGTAGTCAACGTCACCGGCCAGAACTCCCGTCTGGAGGCTTATACCGTCCTGTACGTGGGGCAACTGGGCACCGGCGAAGTGAACGTGTCGAACGGCGGCTCGGTGAATAACGCCACGGCGTTCATCGGCTTCTACGGCCCGGGAACGGTCAACGTGTCAGGCACAGGTTCGTCGCTCACCAACAGTTCCATCACCTACGTGGGATACCAGGGCACCGGAACGCTCAACGTCACCGGCGGCGCAACTGCCCATTCCCAAAACACCCTCTATGTCGGGTTCACCGCATCCGGAGATGGCACCGTGAAAGTGTCCGGGCAGGGATCTGCCCTGACCACCGGCGCCAGCTACATGTACATAGGCGTCAAGGGAACAGGCACGCTGGACATCGAAGATGGAGCCAATGTGTCCGGTTACCACTCCTGGATCGGCAACGATGTCGGCTCCATGGGCACGGTGAACGTCACGGGAACGAACTCGAAGTGGACCCTCAGCCAGACGCTCAGCGTCGGCTACTCCGGCACGGGTGAGCTGAACATCACCGGCGGCGGAAGTGTGTCGAACAGCATCGCCCGCATCGGCGACCAGGCGAACTCCATCGGCACGGCAATCGTATCCGGCGTCTCGTCCACGTGGACAAACAGCGGCGCCCTTGGCATCGGCTGGTATGGCCGGGGATCACTTGATATTTCCAATGGCGCAAGCGTCTCCAACACCGATGGACAGATCGGCTATCAGCCCGGCTCGTCGGGCACGGTGACCGTTTCCGGGGCAGGATCGACCTGGAGCAATAGCGGAAACCTCCTCGTCGGATGGTTCGGCGATGGCACTGTCAACGTCCTCAATGGCGGCAACGTCTCAAATGGCATCGGATACATCGCATATATGGGGGGATCCGAGGGCAGGGCGACCGTCTCGGGCCAGGGATCGCACTGGAGTAACTCCGGCTCCCTCACGGTCGGCTGGAACGGCAGCGGAGAATTGACGATCGAGAACGGTGGCAAGGTCTCCAACACCTATGGCTACATCGCCGCCGTGGCGACCGATTCACAGGGGAGTGTAACCGTCACCGGCACAGGCTCGCAGTGGAACAGCAGCTCTGACCTTTACGTTGGCCTGGCAGGAACCGCGACACTTGACGTCACCAACGGTGGCAGCGTCTCCAGCAACCACGCCTTCATTGGCGTAAACAATAGCGCAAGCGGCGCTGCGAGCGTCAGCAACGACGGCTCCCCGGCGGAACGCTGGCTACCGGCAATTTCAAGATGTCTTCCGGGACATTCAACTGGACGGGCGGCACGCTCCTGGTCAATGGCACAGCCACGGCGAATCTGTCCATCCCCGAACTGGGTGAACTTTCCGGCAGCGGGACGATCATCGGCGACATCACCAGCGCCGGCACCATCTCCCCGGGCAACTCGCCAGGCATACTCACCATCGATGGCAACTACGTCCAGGCGCCCACCGGCATCCTGACAATTGAACTGGGCGGACTTACGCCCGGAAGCGAGCATGACCAGCTCATCATCACCGGCGACGCCTCGCTGGGCGGCACGCTCAACGTTCAGTTGCTCGATGGCTTCCAGCTGGGCGAGGGGATGCAGTTCAACATCATCAGCGTCGGCGGGTCGTTGCTGCAAACCTTCGCCGGCCTGGACCAGGACGGCCTGGTGGGCACGTTCGATGGGATCGACCTGTTCATCCGTTACAGCACGGGTGACTCGGCGGGCGTGATGCTCTACACCGTACCGGAACCGACGGCCGCACTGGTGGTGGCAATGAGTTCCATCATGCTGCTGCGCCGAAGAAGAGTCTCGGCCAGGGTACGCTAGCGCGAGATTGACGATGAACGTCGGCCAGCGATCCATCGCTGGCCGACGTTCTGCTTTTGGAGGGCTCTGGCCCGCACAGGATCGGAGCATGTGCCCAATATTGCGGGTGAGGACGCCCGCGCTCCCAGGGCGCATGTCCTGCGCACCTCCCCACCTTTGACACAACGCCTCCCGTCTCTTGAAATGCCCGCTTAACAGCATGCAGTATCTTCGAGGCAAGTTCGTCGTTCTTGATGGGCCGGAAGGTTGTGGCAAGAGCACGCAGATCAAGCGCCTGGCCGAGCGCCTGCGGCTGCTGGATATCCCGGTGACGGCGGTGCGCGACCCGGGCACCACCGAGATCGGCGAGCAGATCAGGAGCATTCTTCTCAATCCCGCACATGTTAACATGGCGATGCGCTGCGAAATGCTTTTGTACATGGCGGCCCGGGCACAAATGATGAAGCAGATCATCCTGCCGGCCCTTCAGCAGCAACAGTGCGTGCTGTGCGATCGCTTTGTCTCCAGCACGCTGGCGTACCAGCTCGGCGGCGACGGCTTGACTGCCGACGAGATTCGCAGGACGGCCGACATCGCCATCGCCGGGCGCTGGCCGGACCTGACCATCATCCTGGACATCACTCCGGAGCAGGGCTTTAAGCGCATCGGCAGAGGAAGGGATCGCCTGGAGCAGCGCCCGCTGGACTACCACCGGCAGGTGCACGCGAATTACCTCGCCCAGGCGAGCAGCGACCCGCAGCGCTACGCCATCGTCAATGCCGATCAGCATGCCGATGCTGTGCATCGCGATATCATGCGGATGTTGGAGAGACTTGAGGGATGATCACCTCAATGGCCGTGGTGACTCGCTCCCGCTGCGGCGAACGCGGCTTGTGATAAATGCGCCCCAGCAGCCGCGCCGGAACTCCCATCGCATAGGGAATCTGCAGAAATGTCCACAGTAGCCGATGCAGCCCGTGGCCATCCTCAAGGATTGCCACCGACTTCAACCGCGCCACCTTTCCCCGCCGGGAGAGCCGCGCGAGCAGCTCGCGATCCTCGAACACCCGCAGCGGCCGAAACCCGTCATCCCCCTCGACTGCCGTACGCCAGGCAAACCACGGCGAACGGTATGGCCTGATGCCGAATGCTGATAGAACTCGGTGCGCTATCTTCAGGGCAAAGTTTCCGGCCGGCCGGGCGCGAAACACTCCACCCAGCACGCGGGGATTGGCCGCCTCTGCCCTGATCTCGTCGAGGCAGTTTCCCGGGAGCCGCGCCCCCGGAGGCACGAATACCAGCACATCCCCACTGGCCGATGAAACGCCTGCACGCATCTGCCGGCCGCGCCCACCGGGCACGCGCAGCACCTTTGCACCAGAGCGGCGGCCAGCGACACTGGTTCCGTCCACGCTGTCAGCCGAGTCGACGACGATCGTCTGCACATCCCCCAACGCCTTTGCCCCCTCAATGGTCTGGGGCAAAAGCCCGGCATCATTGCAGGTTGCGATGACTATCGTGAATCTCAGGCCACCGGGACATTCCATTACTTCCCCTTTACTGGCCGATGTGTCCTCCCTCCCCAACACCGACGGCCAGTGAATCAATCCCATAACGTTGAGTGGTTGCAAGCCGGCTCATCAGCACTTCACACTCCCGCTGACGAAGGCTTGTCGTTATCATCGCGACAAATGATGCGCTTCAGTGCTGCTATCTTCGTGTCTACGCTTGCCGTGGTACTGGCAGGCTGCGGTCCTTCTCCTGCCAATATCGAGCTGCGCAAGGAGCGGCAGCAGTTGCTTGCCCGAGTCCAGGAGCTGGAGACCCTGCGCCAAGGGGACCTTGCCCGCATAAAGGCACTGGAACAGCAGCAGGACATCCCCGCCCTTGTCCCACAGAAGAAGCTGGAGCGACTTTACACCGCCCATGGACTGAGCTTCGGCAAACTCACCGGCGGCTACCGTGAACCGGCGGACTCCCCTCATGACACCGGCGTTGTTGTGCACGTGGTTCCCACTGACCAGGAAGGCCAGGCACTCAAGGCCGCCGGGCGATTCCGCGTCACTGTCTTTGACCTGGGTATGCCCGATGAACCGCTGGTGGCGGAGCGCAAGTTCAGCATCGAGCAAGCACACGAGGCCTGGTATGGCCGGGCCATGCTGTACAATTACGTGCTGAAGGTGCCCTTCCATGTGATGCCGCAGCACCCGCGGCTGCGGATCAGGGTTGAGTTCATCGATGAGCTCACCGGCAGGACGCTGATTTCCGAGAAAGACGTCACGGTGAAGCTGTAGAGTCCGCCCTGTTTCAAGAAACTTGCACCTCGAAGCATCGGGCGCGATCTGCTAAAAGACAGGACATGAGCCAGTTCCCCGCCCCGCAGCAGACGGGCCAGTACTCGCCGGCCGCTCCAGCCGCGCGGCCGCGATCGTACATAACCATCGTGGCCATCCTGATCTGTGTGGCCATCTTCTTCCTCTTCAACGCCCAGCAACAGCAGACGTATGCCGTCGCCTGGAAGTTTGGCTTCTACCGCGCCGAGGAGATCTACGGCGGCGCATTTTGGGCGGTCATCACCTCGGCATTCGTACATTTCGACCTGTTCCACGTCGGCTTCAACATGTACTGGCTGTGGCTATTGGGATCGCGGGTGGAGAGAGCGATCGGCTCCGGGTGGTATCTGCTGCTGATGCTGGCCTCGGCCATCGTGAGTTCATCAGCGCAACTGGCTTTCAGCGACACCACCGGGATCGGCGCATCGGGCGTGGTTTACGCAATTTTCGGCTTCATGCTGCTGACGCGCCGGCGCTATCCGGAGTTCCTGGTCATCCTCCACGGGAAGACGATCCAGATGTTCCTGATCTGGCTGGTGGCTTGCTTTGCGATCAGCTACATGGGGATCTGGCCGATCGGCAACGCGGCGCACCTCTCGGGACTGATCTTCGGCGTCCTCGCATCCCTGCCTGTGATGGCGGGGATGCGGGCGCTGGCCGCCGTCCCGGCATGCGCCGTGTTGCTGGCCACCGCCACACTGGCGTGGTCACCCTGGTCGCCGACCTGGCTGATGGTGAAGGCCGCCGAGGCCGAGAAAAATCAGGAGTATGCGCTCGCCATCGACTATTACTCCCGCGTCATAGAGAAAAACCCCAACCACGTACAGGCCCTTGTCCGACGGGCCGGCGTACACCGCAAGATGGAGAACAACGAGGCGGCCGAGGAGGACCTGACCATGGCCCATCAACTGACGCAACAATTGCAGGCAAACTGAAATACTTGTTCTCTGTTGAGCGCGAGCTTGTTAACATCTCCGGCATGAAAAGGCTCACTCTCGGATCTGCTGCAATTCTCGGTATATCAACTCTGGTAGCTGGAACATCGGTCAACGCCCAGGAGCGTCCCAAGCCGCTGATGAAGGACTTCATGGGCATAAACGGCCACACCATCCAGTTTGACGCAAAGCTGTATGCACCGGTCTGCCGGCTGGTGCGCGACTATCACAACCTCTACTGGGATGTCGCCGGGGATACCTCCAGGGATACCCAGTTCCCGCTGGCCGGCCAGAAGATCAAGTGGGAGGACAAGTCAGGCAAGTGGAAGAGTTTCGACGACGTTCCCAACTGGCAGGAAATCTACGGCAGTTGGCAGGAGGCCGGGTTTGAGGTCGACGTCTGCATCCAGTTCGGGGGCCTGACGCTGGACAAGTGGAAGAACCCGGCCGAGGACGCGTATCGCTACGGGAAGGCGTTCGCCCAGTACTTTGGCCCGTCCGGCGAAGCGAAGCTGGTCACCTCCGTTGAGATTGGCAACGAACCATCCGCCACCTTCAAGCCAGAGGAGTATCTGGTCCTCTTTGAGGCGATGGCGCGCGGCATCCGCGATGGCGACCCCAACCTGAAGATTCTCACCGCCACCATGCGGGGCGGAAAGGCTGACCGATACTCACTGCCGGCCGACACCTTCAAGGGGAAGAATGACCTCTATGACGTGTTGAACGTGCACATCTATTCCTTCAAGGAGCATTGGCCGACCTATCTGCGCAGCCATCCGGAAGATCCGACCATCGAGTATCTCCAGGTGTTGCGCAACACCGCCCAGTGGCGCGACGAGAACGCTCCCGGCAAGGAGATCTGGGTCACGGAGTTCGGCTACGATTCCTCCACGCAGCAGCCGCCGGCCGACAGCCAGTTCAAGCTGGTCTCCGACACGGTGCAGGCGCAGTGGATTGTCCGCTCGTACCTCGAGTTCTCCGCGATGGACGTGCAGCGGGCCTACCTGTACTGGTTCAATGACGGCGACACCCCCTCGCTGCATGCCGCTTCGGGAATCACGCGCAACTACGAGCCCAAGCCCTCATACTATGCCATGCGGCATCTGTACCAGTCGCTGGGTGATTACCGCTTTGCGCGGGAGGTCGAGAAGAAGCCCGGAGAGCTGCACATTTACGAGTACATCCATGGCCAGGATCCCAACCAGCGCGTTCAGGTGATCTGGTCGCCCACCGGCGATGGGCAGGAAACGACCATCACGCGAACCTTCGAGGGGCAGGTGGTCAAGGCCGAACGCATGCCGCTGACCGACGGACCGGCCGAGCAGGTTGATGTCTCAGGCGAAATTCTCGTGACCGAGTCACCCCTGTATGTCTGGATCACAGTGCAGTGAGGGTGGCGGAGATAACCGGGCGGTGGTGGCGCAGGGATAGCCTGCGGGTTTGATTCCCTGCCCGGTCATTCTTACCATTCGCACGATGATTCAGCGCCGCAAGACACGCCAGGTTACCGTTGGTGATACCGCTCACGGAATTGTCCGCATTGGGGGCGATGCCCCCGTGTCGGTCCAGACCATGACCTCCGGCTACACGCACGAGATCGACAAGTGCGTTGCGGAGATCCACAAGCTGGCGGCCGCAGGCGCCGACCTGGTGCGTGTGGCAGTTCCGGAAAAGAAGGACACGCAGGCGCTCAAGGAGATCCTGCCGCAGGTCAAGGTGCCGATCGTGGCGGACGTGCACTTCCACTTCCAGCGCGCCCTGGAGGCGATCGAGGCTGGCGTGCACAAGATCCGACTGAACCCAGGCAACATCAACGACCGCGCGCAGGTGCGCGAAGTCATCCAGGCCTGTAAGCAGCGCAAGCTCCCCATCCGGGTGGGCGTCAACGAAGGCTCCATCGTTGAGCGGCGCGACAAGCAGAGGAGGCTGCAGGAACTGGAGCGGGTTTTCTCCGACAACAAGCACGGCGCGCTGATCGCCCTGATGATCACCAAGCTGGAAGAGTACATCGAGCTTTTCCAGGAGGAGGATTTCCACGACATCGTCATCAGTGCCAAGAGCATTGACCCGATCGTGGTGATCGATGTCTATCGCGAGATCAGCAAGCGCTTCGATTACCCGCTGCACCTTGGCGTGACGCACGCCGGTCCGAAGGAGACGGGTACGATCCGCTCTGTGGTGCCGCTGGGTCACCTGCTCTGCTCGGGCATCGGGGACACCATCCGCATCAGCTATGCCAATGACCCGGTGTACGAGGTGCAGGATGGGCTGGAGATGCTCTACTGTCTTGGCCTGCGCACGCGAACCGGGGCGGAATTGATCGCCTGCCCGACCTGCGGGCGAATCCAGGTGGACCTGTTCAAGCTTGTCCAGGATGTCCGCAAGGCGCTGGCCGAGGAGATCCACCTGCCGATCAAGGTGGCGGTAATGGGCTGCGTGGTGAACGGCCCGGGTGAATGTGAAGGAGCGGACGTGGCCATCTTCGCCGGCGACCGCAGGGGAATCATCTACGTGCAGGGAGAGAAGGTCGCCAACGTGCCCGAGGAAGAGATCCTCGAGCGCCTGCTGGCCGAGTGCCGCGCCTTCCAGGACAGGGTAATCCGCGGCGAAGCCAAGCTCGGCCAGAAGGCAGTAAAGGTCCTCCTGCCGGTCATCCAATAAGTGTTCATTTTAGCTGGGAATTGCCGGCAACCGCTTTCTGGATCGAGAATTCTGGGACGACCCGGCCAACCA
>JAKORQ010000367.1 GCA_029777755.1 Planctomycetota bacterium | reverse complement strand
GTCATGAGAATCTCGCGTGACAGCAGTACCCCAATCACGTTGGCGATATTGGCGCCCTCCGAGGAAATATGGTGGAAGACCTCGAATATTCCCGGGCGGAAAACCGCAAAGATCACCACCGAGATGAAGATGAAGTTGTGGATGCCCAGGACGTGAACCTGCGGGCCGGGGTCCTTCTCGTGCGCTCGCTCAGCCTTGCGGTGATCGAGCGTGTCAATGATGAAGAAGATCGCAAGCAGTGCACCGACCGTGACAAGCCAGATGGGCCAAAGGTGGTCCACCGTCCACATGAAGGGAATTCCGTTCAGGTAGCCAAGGAACAGCGGCGGATCTCCGATGGGTGTAAGCAGGCCGCCACAGTTGGCAACGATGAAGATGAAGAAGACCACGTGGAATGGTTTGATGTGTCCGCGGTTCATCCGGAGGAATGGTCGGATAAGTAGCATCGAGGCCCCTGTGGTCCCGAAGATGTTGGCGATGATGGCGCCAATCAGCAGCAGTGTGCAGTTTGCCAGCGGGGTGGCCTTGCGGTTGACGCGAATGTTGATGCCGCCGGAGATCACGAACAGTGATGCCAGCAGGATGATGAAGCTGATGTACTCCTCCATGGCGGCCAGCCATGCTCCCGGGGCGCGGGCGACGAGGAAGTAGTAGATCAGTGGTATGGCACCCAGCGAGATCGCTACCTTTGGATAGTGCTTCTCCCAAAAGTGATGGTTGATCAGCGGCATCAGCGCGATGGAGAGAAGCAGGACCGCGAACGGTATCGACCAGACAAGCGGGACGCTGGTTGCACCCGCGGCACTAGCAAGGAAAAAATCTAACAATCAGACCGCCTTTCCCATGGAGATATCCAGATATTGGGGGATGGGTATACACAAAGAGTGGCCGCAATGGAAGCCGCCAACAGGTAAGGTACATTGGAGCGATGGCAAGAAATCTCAGGGACATGGTGATCGCGATAACAGGCGCCAGCGCCGGCATTGGACTGGAGGCGGCCCGCATGTTGGCGGGCTCTGGTGCGCGGCTGTCGCTGTGCGCCAGGCGACTGGAACGTCTGGAGGAAATATCGCGAGAGATGGGTGTGCCGACTCTGGTTACCCGGGCGGATGTCGGCGTTCCTGAGGATTGCAGGGCATTCATTGAGAGAACGATACGGGAGTTTGGCCGGATCGACACGCTCATCTGCAATGCCGGCTATGGCGTGTATAAGCCGGTAGAGGAAACCTCGGCCGAGGAAGTGCAACAGATGATGCAGGTGGATGTGGTCGGTACGACCGAGTGCATCCGCCATTGCATACCGCACATGAAGGGCAATCCCATCACGAACGGCTGGCGTGGGCAGATTATGGTGATCTCCTCGGCCGCCGCCCGCCGGGGAACGCCTTTCATCGGCGTATACTCCGGCGCCAAAGCGGCTCAGTTGGCACTCTCTGAAGCTCTGCGGGTGGAACTGCGAGACTTTCGTATCGCAGTTACCACCGTTCATCCCACCCCGACCAAGACAGAGTTCAGGCAGGTGGCGGAGAGACTGGGCACATACAAGCTGCCGCCATCATCGAATTTCATCAAGACGCAGACGGCTGAGGAGGTTGCCCGCGCGATGGTGAAGGGTATCGTTCGGCCGGTTCCGGAAGTATGGCCCTGGCGATCTGCCGGCTGGGGTCTGAGTGCAGGAACGCTTGTTCCCCGCCTGATGGACCGGCTCATGTACCGCTATTACGACGGCGTGCTGCGGTTTAATGGGAAGCGATAGATGGCAAGACGTCTCCTGCTGCTGATTACCGATCTGCTGATTGGCGGTACGCCGACCGTGGTGCGCGAGCTGGCCATCCGGCTGCACCGGGAAGGCGTGGATGTGCAGGTGGCATGCTTGGCGCAGTGGG
>JAKORQ010000366.1 GCA_029777755.1 Planctomycetota bacterium | reverse complement strand
TGGCAGGCGATGTGGCCGCAGCCGGCGCTGGACAACATGGCGTATGCCCCCAGATGGTCAGCGCTTGACTGGGGCGGCGATATCGGCGCAGGCATCGGTGCGGTGTGGGTCTACCTCGCCATTGCGGTGCTGGGCGCGTATGCGATCAGCTTCTACTTCTCGGCCAGCACGATCATCTATCTACTGATGCGGCGAAAGGTGGACGCGGCCGAGATGGATCAGGTCTATCTTGAGCCGGCCGACGAGGAGCTCCCGGCGGCGGATGGTCCCGCTGCATCGGAGGCGCCCAACGCCACCAATGGATCGATGCCGGCCAGCAGCAGTGATTCGCCGGGAACGGCCGCCAACGAGCCGCCCAAGCCCAACGTGTGAACGGCGCGATTCAGCTTTCGCCGATGGCGCTGGCGGTGGCGTGAGTCTCTATATGGCTGATACTGATGTGCCAGCGCTTGATGCCAAGCCGATTGGCGATGGCCAGCGTTTCGCCGGTCAACTTCACCTGTGGCTGGCCGGCCGGGGAGGGGAGAATCTCGATATCCGTCCAGGAAATGCCGCCGGACCAACCGGTGCCCAGCACCTTGAGGATCGCCTCCTTGGCGGCGAATCGCCCGGCCAGATGCTCATAGTGCCGCCGCTCACTTTTTGAGCAGTACTCCTGCTCGAGGCGCGTGAAGCAGCGATCCAGGAAACGCTGGCCATGCTCGGCCACCATCCGCTGGATACGACTGGTCTCAACGATATCGATTCCGTGACCCACTATGGGCATGGCGAGGAGGTTAAGTGGCAACAGGGGATGTTGCAAGCGGCGAGGCGAGAACGCGGCCGGCAGTATCCCTGTGACTCAGGACACAGATGAGGATGCGGTAACCTCCAGCTGCCACCGATCGCCGTTCAGTTCACGCAGGCGCAGTTTGAGCTTGCCATGTCGTCCGTCGACATGCGCGATGAGCATAACCGGATCGTCGTGCTCGATTTCGCATGTCCCCTCGTCGACACGCTTCACCTGGCCGCGCCCGCCGGAGATCAGCCCCTCATACTCAAGGTATACCCGGCGGTGATCAGGCAGACGCTCGACGATGGCCTGGCCGACGACTGGCCAGTTCTCTACACGCCATGCCCGCAGCGGCGCATCATGCGCTGTCTCGATCAGCAGGTCATGATGCACGTGCGCCACGCCAGTATGGTGCAGCACGGCGAAGCGAAATTGCGCCTTGGGATCTGATATCGACACAACAGCAGTATAACGCAAACCGCTAGTTCATGCTGGCGGCATCGTCTATCGCCTCGACGATGCGCTCCTGCAGCGGCTTGATGCTGTTATTGGAGTAGTCGGGGATGCCGTTCATCAGGATGACGAAGGCATACCACTCGCCATTGCGTGTCTTCAGGTAGCCTGACAGCGAGGAAACGTTGGCGATGAACCCGGTCTTCGCGAAAACCCGGCCGCGCAACTGGCCACTGAAGCGGTTCTTCAGCGTGCCATCCATCCCGCCGACCGGAAGCGTCTCCATGAAGACGGTGCGATTGGGCGAGTAAAAGTTGTGCAGCAGGGTGCGGACCAGTGCATTGGGGCTGACGGCATTCTCGGCCGACAATCCCGAGCCGTCATCGATACGGAACTCATTCTCCGCCACGCCCAGCTTCTTGAGGTACTCGCCCATCACCAGCGCCGCCCCGCGCCAACTGCCGGAATTGGCTGCGGCCGCTCCCATCCGCTTGGCGAGCGACTCGGCGTACATGTTGTGCGAGTGCTTGTTGCACTGGGCTATGACGGTGGTGATCGGCGTCTCGAATATGCACAGGATCTGCCATTCCTGGTCGCGCGTCAGGGGGTTGGCGGCGGCGTGCTGCTGCCGCGTCTGACGATCCCGCAGCACCGATCCCGTGACGGTTATCCCCTCACGGCGGAGCAGGTCACGGAAAACCGATCCTGCGTACATGCCTGGATCATGGATGGTCAGCGAGTAGATCTCCGTGCCGGAAATCTGGCCGCGCAGGAAGAAGGCGTTTGATTCATGGTTGCGCCCGATCGTGACGCTGCTCTTCGGGCCGGACACGCAGGTGTTCGTGCCGACCGTCACATACTCTGTCATCGGCTTAACGCTCCACGCGGCCGGGCCGTTTCGCCGCTCGGTAACGGTGAACTCGATGAGGTTTGTTGCGAAGTTCAGACCGCCGATCTGCGGGGCGTAAGTCTTGAACTGATGCCGCTTCCAGCGGGGATGCTCCAGTTCTTCATCAAATATGCTGTCGTCGACTATGATGTTGCGTACCGTGGTGATCTGGCGGTTCTTGAGTTGTTTTGCCCATTCCTCGAAGACGGCCAGTTGTGACCAGCCTATCTTGTCCATCAACTCAGCGTCGCCCAGTGTGGGATCGCCATCTCCCCAGATGATCAGGTCATCTCCCCGGCGAACCAGCATGGTGCGATAGCGGAACTGCGGCGAGAGAACATGCAGGGCGGCCGAGGTTGTAAGCAGCTTCATGTTGCTGGCCGGGATCAGCGGCGTGCGGGCGTTGAGCTCGTACATCACCTGGCACTTGGACGGATCCTCAGTCAGACGGACGATCTCGATGCCGACAGTCGCATTCTGCAACAGTCGGTTGGCGAGCACCTGGCGAATGTCGGAATGCAGGTCGGCCAGCAATGTGCTGGCAAAACAGAACAGAACCAGGACAATCGCTGTCGCTTGGCGAGCAAAACCCATGCGCTTCCCCAAACCATTCCTGCCCAATGATCCCATCGGGCGGATAGACTACCGGCAGCGGCGGCGGGAGTGAAGCAGGCAAGTGGCCAATGTGGATGAAAATCCGCAGACGGCCGAAGAATCTGTTAACTGCTCAGTATTCCGCAGGCGATGAAGCAAGTGGAACTCGAGGAGCTGGGCATGACGTAACTCTGCAAAGGCTCTCTTTCCGCGGCTGGCCGATTAGAGTTGTTTCTTGTCGCCTATCTTCGCCTCAAGCAAAGCAGAAAGCTCTGCGAGGCGGTTCGTCCTCCGTGCCTTTCTTGTGATGATCCTTACCCCCGCCTCGCTTTGCCGCGACAGCGGTATCGTCTGCATGTAGACTGCCGGGCCGATGATTCGCTTTCGCACCCATATGTCCAGCTCGCGCGGGAATTGCATCCAGGTCGATCACGAGGGTGCGACGTTGCTGCTGGATTGTGGGTTCCCACGCCAGCGTGCCTGCAATGGTGTGCTTGATGGCATCCGCGGCGAACTTCTGGTGCTTATCTCCCATGCCCACAACGACCACCTGAGCAATTCCGCCCTCAAGGCGCTTGCCAAGCGGCAGGTGCCGTTCCGCGCCCACTGGAGCGTCGAGGAGCAGATACGCTATCGCTACGACACCAATGGCAAGCATAGCCCGCGGATGTCGGCCTTCACTGACATGCCGTTTCAGTTTGGCCCGTTTCACATTCGGCCGGTGCCGGTACGCCATGCTCCTGGCGTCCCAAACTTAGGATTCGTGATCGAATGCGGATCTGGCTCTTCATATCGCAAGATCGTGGCCTGCACGGATCTGTGCGAGCCGGATGACATCGCGGACGAGCTGCCCGACGCCGATTTCATCTACATCGAGTCAAATCACGACCTGGAACTGCTGCGGCTCAACTGGAACTATGCCAGCAAGTTTCACCTGAGCAATCCGCGCACAGGGGAATTGCTGGTGAAGTCATGCTCTGGCTCGAGGAAAGCACCGCAGGCGATCCTTCTGGGCCACCTGAGCCAGCAGAGAAACATCCCGGAACTGGCAGTGCGAACGATCCATGAGGCGTTCCTGAGCAGGGGGATGGATCTTCCGTGCCCGATCTCCACAGCGCCGGCGATATGCCCCTCGACGGTCATTTGCATTGACTGATCAGCTCTCCATGGCATCAGGGCCGGGAAATGCGGGATTCATCACGTCCGGTGGGGCGTGCTCGATGACGCGCTTGTTCTCCCAGGCGCCGGAGCGATAGCGGATGATCCACGCGAGCGACGCCATGCAGACGAAGATGGTGGCTCCGCTCCACATCACCATAGTTCCCGCGCGCATCCAGCCCATCGCCATGACGATGATCAGGAAGATGATGTGTATCGTCCCGGAAGTCATCATCATCCAGCGTGTGTCGCCCGCTCCCGAGAGCATCGCCATGAAGATGATGTTGAGGTTGTCGACCACCGTATAGATTGCCACGAACCAGAGCAGCTTCGCCGTGAGCTGGTAGTTGGCCATCTCGTCAGGCGTGAGATCCTCGCGGAAGAACAATCGCAGCAACAGATCCGGGGCGATAACCATCACTGCGGCCGCGCTGGACATCCATATCTCTCCCAGCACCAGCCCGCGCCTGGTTGCCAGTCGCGCCAGGTCCGGCCGGCCGGCGCCCTGCGCCTGCCCCACCAGCATCGACACCGCGATCGATAGCCCGATCACCGGGAAGAATGCCATGCCATTGATGCGCCAGGCGATGTTGCTGGCGGCCAGTCCCTCAGGGTTCACTCGGCCGAGGATCAGGAGAAACACCGTCCAAGCCGCGATCTCAACCACGTAGCGAACGCCATTGGCCGACCCGTAGCGACACATTCGCCACAGCAGTTCCCAGTCGACGCGCCAGTCGCGCCGGGTGTGGAACTCCCGGGCAAACCGCGGCCGAAATATCAGCGCGGTGAGGAACAGCACCTGCACCAGTTGCCCCATCACGGTTGCCCAAGCTGCGCCGGCCATCCCCATCTCGGGGAAGCCGAACTTGCCGAAAATCAAGCACCAATCCAGCAGCGCGTTGGTGATGCCACCGAGGAAGTGGGCCACCATCAGCGGCACGTTGTCATGCCGGCCGGCAAAGAATCCCGATAGGGCACTGGAGAGCAGGAAGAACCATCCGCCGTAGCAGAGGATGCGGAAGTAGGCAACTTCATTCTGTTGGACGTCCGGCTCATGGCCAACCACTTCAAACAGCGGCCCGGCCAGGGGTGCAAGCGACAGAAGCACCGTTCCTGCGGCTATGGCAATGTAGATACCCTGCCAGATGGCCGCCCCCACGCGCTCCGGGCGCTTGGCTCCCATGTACTGCGCGACAAATGTGTTCGTGTAGGAGGCAAGGCCTATGAACAAGCCGCAGACCATCCAGAAGGTCATGCCGGAAGGGCCGACGGCGGCGATGGCGGATTCCGAGTAGCGGGCCAGGAAGATCCCGTCGACGATCTGCATGAGCATGACGCCCATCTGCGACAGGATCAGTGGACCGGAGAGCAGAAGTATTCGACAGTAGGAGCCGAAGCGCGGATCGTCTGGAAGAGCCTGGTTGTGCGGATCTGTTGTACTCATTTACAAGCGCCTGTGCCGACGCTTGACACCGGCGGGGAAGGGCGATTGTAAGGTGCCTGTTCCCGGCCAACAAGCTGCGTTTCACTGGATGCTGTCGATCACGCTTTGGATGAGCGCCACGTCGGCATTTCGGCCAAAATCGATGACGGCCGCTTCCGGCGTTCCCTTCTCCGGATCGGTGGAGTCCCCGATCGAGTAGGGGATATCATTTTCCCGCAGAGCCTGCTCGATGTCAGCGATCCTGGCCGGCTCAATCATAATGTACGCCCGACACTGGCCATCAAACCGAACGTCAACATCCTCACCGGTGAAATGGTCGAGCATGGTTCACCCCTCCGTAATTTGGTCCGCACAAACGCTCCTATTGATCGTATGACTGACAGAGTGGAAAATTGGTGTTGGACAAAGGTAACTCCGTCTCAGACGAATGCGGAAAATCCGATTTTCGTTGACTGTTGCATGGTATTGAGCGACAATATGCAACTGTTGACAAGGGCGGATGAGAACCGCTGACGTCCGTTGGGGTGTCTGTTCTCTGTGCTGCTCGACGCGATATGTGTGTGGCCGTCGGTGGCTTCACCAATAGGAACAAGTAGGACTTCATCTGTTGTACCCTGGCCCCGTTCGCAATTCCTGGGGTTGTCCGGGGGACGGCAAAGGAGCAGAGATGCGTC
>JAKORQ010000365.1 GCA_029777755.1 Planctomycetota bacterium | reverse complement strand
GGTGCGTGATTCAGAGTATCCGTGGGGTAACACAACGATGATGAATTTGTATTCCGGAACGACAGATCCTTTCAGTCACCGGTGTCGTATCGTGCTCTTTGAAAAGGGCATGGATTTCCAGGTGATTGATGTCGATCTCTTCAACAAGCCGGAAGACATCGCTGTCATCAACCCGTACAACCGGGTTCCTGTGCTGGTTGACCGTGATCTGGTGCTCTATGAGTCCAATATCATCAACGAGTACATCGACGAGCGTTTCCCGCATCCGCAACTCATGCCGCCCGACCCGATCATGCGGGCTCGCGCGAGGCAGCTGCTGCACACCTTCGAGCTTGAGCTGTTCTCCCATATCGACGCCCTCGAGAAGAACCCCAAGGGTGCCGACAAGGAGCGCGCTCATGTTCGCGACCAGCTTACGCAGCTGGCGCCGATGTTTGCCAAGCAGAAGTTCCTGCTGGGTGACGATTTCTCGATGCTCGATGTGGCCATCGCGCCGCTCCTGTGGCGTCTCGACCACTACGGTATCGAACTCCCGCGTTCCGCTGCGCCGCTGATGAAGTACGCTGAGCGCATCTTCAGCCGCCAGGGCTTCATCGATGCAATGACGCCCTCCGAAAAGGTGATGCGGCGCTGATGTGTCGCCGGGGCCGCGGGTTTTGCGGCCCCGTCATCGGGCTTCCCTTCCCGTCTTTCCCCTTGCTCGAAGGTCCGGCTCATGAGTGAAATCTCAACCAAGCCCTACCTGATCCGTGCCATCCACCAGTGGTGTTCCGATCAGGGGCTGACTCCTTATATTTCCGTCGTCGTCGATCACCGGACGCTGGTGCCACGCCAGTTTGTCCAGGACGGGCAGATCGTGCTCAACGTCAGCACCGACGCCACCCAGAGCCTGGTGATGGGCAACGAGATGATCGCTTTCCAGGCGCGTTTCGGTGGCGTCGCCCAGAACATTTCCCTTCCTGTCGATAACGTATCGGCGATCTACGCCCGCGAGAACGGCCACGGGATGGCCTTCGAGATCGGTGCCGGCAGCTTCGATGAAGACGAGCCCGAGGCTGGCACTGACGTCGAGCCGGGCTTGGTCGAAACCTCGGCTCCCGCCGACGCCGAGCCGAATCCGCCCAAGGGTGGCGGGCGCAGTCACCTTAAGCTGGTCAAGTAGGCTCGCCTGCTGCCGGCTTGTCGCCTCATTGATGCCGCTTGATCTGGCGCAGGGCGCGAGTCTCGCCCGGCCCTTAGCGTCGCGCTCAATCTATGTCTGAAAGGTTTTGAAATGGCCGCCATGGAATGGACTGAAAAACTCACCCTCGGTCTGGGGCCGATGGACCAGACCCACGTGGAGTTCGTCGATGCCTACAACCGTCTGCTGAGCCTCTCCGGTGCGGAGCTCCTGGCTGCGATGGATGACTTCATCGGGCACACGGTCGAGCACTTCGACCAGGAAAACCGCTGGATGGAGCTGATCGGCTTTCCTGGCTGCCACAAGGCCGAGCACGACCGCGTCCTCGCAGTCTGCCGCGATGTCCGCAAACGCATGGAGCGTGGCGACACGGCCCTCGGGCGGCAGCTGATCCAGGAGCTGCCCGTGTGGTTCGACAACCACGTGGCCACCATGGACGCCGCCCTGGCCTCGTACATCCAGAGCATCGGCTTCGACACCGAGACCGGCGAGATCCGCAATCCGCCGAAGGAAGACTGCGATGACGGTTCGTCGGCCTGCTGCACGCCGCCGGCCTCAAGCGCCAAGGCCAAGGCCGACTCCCAGCCCGCCTGAGCGTTCCTGAAGCCCGGTTTTTCCGGTGAGCATCTTCGATCAACTGGCTGAAGAGCGGATCCGGGCGGCCCTCGAGAAGGGCGAGTTGTCTGGCCTGCCCGGTGAGGGCCAGCCCCTCGAGTTCGATGATGACTCACTGGTGCCGGCCGAGTTGCGCATGAGCAACCGGATCCTGCGCAACGCAGGTTACGTGCCGCCGGCGATCCTCGAATTGCGCGAGTTGCGGGCCCTTTGCGAGGCCCTGGCGGCAGGTGCCGAGGGCGTCGATTCGGCCGCTGCTGTGCGCCGCCTGACAAGCCTCTTGCTGAGGGTCGAGGCGGCGGGTTTGTCCCATGTCTCAGCGGCCATCCTGGCGCG
>JAKORQ010000364.1 GCA_029777755.1 Planctomycetota bacterium | reverse complement strand
TCCGCTCCAACCGAGCCACGGACGGTCTACCTCGACAACTTCCAGATCGTCCCCGAGCCAACCTCCCTGGGCCTGCTGGCCACAGGTGCGATGCTCGCCCTGCGCCGCCGACGCGCGTAAGCGATTGGTGATTGCTTTAAGGGCGAAAAAGCAGATGACCGGCCTGCCTCCAGAAGGCGGGCCGGTTTGTTTTTGGCTTCTTAGCCACAGATGGGCACGGATTTGGCGTAGATGAAACCCGGGAGCGCGGAGGTCCCCGGCCGCAATATGCTTCACCACGAAGCAACGAAGAACCCAAGTACCTGCCAATTGCGTTGATCGGAGTTGCAGAGTTCTGCTTCGTCGCTTCGTTTCTTCGTGGTTAAAACGGATGCTAGCGCATCGTCCTTCGGTTTTTCTGACTCTACATGCGCGTGATCACCGAGGATCGCCACTGCTCTACTGTTTCACTGCCGCCATTGTGCCGGCCTTGTGGGGCTTGGCTTCGATCCTCGCCGCCGGGGTTTCACCCAGCTTTGCGAAGTCGCTGCCCGTGGGGTCCTGGAAGACGCGCAAGTCGAACTGCGGCAGGATGGCCAGCAGGTGGTCGAAGACGTCGGCCTGAACTCCCTCGTAGATCGCCCAGCGGGTGTCGTTGACGAAGACGTAAATCTCCAGCGGCAGGCCCTGTGACGTCGGCTGGAGCTGGCGTACCAGGAAGGTCAGCTTCTGGTGAATCATCGGGTGGCTGCGCAGGTACGCCTGCACATAGGCGCGAAATGTCCCGATGTTGGTGAGTCGGCGCTGGTGGGGAATGATGCTCGGGTCGCCGGCGTTCTGGCGATTGAACTCGGCAATGTCCGCCTTCTTTTGCGCGATGTAGTCCTTGAGCAGGGCAAATCGGCCAAGCCGGTCCACCTCCTCCTCGGTGAGGAAACGGATGGTGGTCATGTCGATGTTGATGGAGCGCTTGATTCGCCGGCCACCCTGTTCATGCATCGAGCGCCAGTTCTTGAAAGAGCTGTCCAGGAACTTGTGGGCCGGGATGATGGTTACCGTCTTGTCCCAGTTCAGCACCTTTACTGCATTGAGTCCGATGTCGACAACATCGCCGTCAGCGCCGAACTGCGGCATCTCGATCCAGTCGTTAACCCGCACATAGTCGTTGACGGTAAGCTGTATCCCCGCGACCAGCCCCAGCAGGCTCTCGCGGAAGATCAGCATGAAGATGGCCGTCATCGCACCGATACCGCTGAGCAGGTACCAGGGCGACTGGCCGATGAGCTGACTGATGATTAGCAGGACCGCGACGATGTGGGCGATGATGCTGATGGCCTGCAGGTATCCTTTTATCGGGCGGCTGATGGAGATGGGGGAGCGGCAGTAGATGGTATTGATCGCGGCCAGCAACCCCGCGAATGCCCGCACGCCGGCCAGGATCATCGTGCACAGCGCCAATCGCGCCAGCAGCGTATGCAGACCCTCGGGCAGGTTAGGAACGGTCGTCAGTCCCTGGTAGAAGATGATCAGCGGTACCAGCCATGCGGCGCGATGGAACACACCATGCTCCAGCAGCACCTCATCCCAGCGAACTGAACTGCGGGCGGTGATTTTTCCCAGCAGAGGCAGCACGATCCGCCGGGTGACCAGGTGGGCAACAAGCGCAACCAGCGCGATGCCGGCGATCCACACGGATGGCGCCAGCGCCGGGTGCGCCATGATCCATGTATTCAGCCTCTCCAGCAGCGAAGCATCCGCCTCCGCCTGGGCCAGCAGCCCCAACCCGATCAACCTCATATCCATCATCAGTAAAGATCTCCCGTCGGTCCCCAGGGTCTCAGTTGGCAGTTTCTACAGTAAGACCGTCGCAAAGCCCGTTTGGTTCGCTTGTTAACTGCATCTTATCGGTAAGCGAAGGAAATTTCGCCCATCCGTTAGGCCGACCACGCTTGACGGTGACCTGATCGCAGAAATCTAGAATCTGGACATGAAAAACATGCATTTTCTCCGCGTCCTTTGCGGTCTGCTGCTTCTGCTGTGCTCGGCCTGGGCGATCGGTGCCGAGCCTTTGTATGAGGGCCTGGGCGATCACTCCATGCAGATAACAACGCGTTCGCCCGATGCACAGAAGTACTTCGACCAGGCAGTGAGATTCCTGCACGGCTTCAACCACGGGGCCGCTATCCGCTCATTTGAGGAAGCACTGCGCCTCGATCCCGGTTGCGCTATGGCGCACTGGGGCATCGCCCTGGCGCTGGGACCGCATATCAACGACATGCAGATCTCGCCGGAGAACGCGCGGCGCGCCTGGAACGAGGTGCAAAATGCGAAGCAGAAGATGGCCGACGCCTCGCCGGTGGAGCGCGACCTGATCCTGGCGCTCGAGAAGCGTTACTCGCCCGAGCCGGCGGAAGATCGCAGTTCCCTCGACCAGGCCTATGCCGATGCCATGCGCGAGGTATGGAAGAAATACCCTCAAGATGTGAACGTGGGTGTGTTCTTCGCCGAGGCACTGATGGATCTGCGCCCATGGGACCAGTGGACACCTGACGGCAAGCCGCAGCCGGGTACCGAGGAAGTGATCGCCGTGCTCGATGCGGTGCTGGCGATCAACGATCGCGTGCCGCTGGCCAATCACCTCTACATTCATGCGCTGGAGGCATCGCCGAATCCCGAGCGGGCCATACCGGCGGCCGACCGTCTGCGCGACCTGCAGCCGGGACTGGCGCACAACGTGCACATGCCCTCGCACATAGACGTGCGGACGGGGCAGTGGCACAAGGCGATTGAGGCCAATAAAAAAGCAGTCGAGGCGGATCGCCGCTATCGCGAGGTGGCTGGGCCGGCCAAGGGCTTCCTCAATGTCTACGTCGCCCATAACCGCCACATGCTGGCGTACGCGGCCATGATGACCGGGCAGAAGGAGCTCTCGCTGCGGCACATCCGCGCGATGGTCGATGAAATGCCTGAGGAGTTCCTCCGCGATCACGCGCTGCTGGCCGAGGCGTGGGTGGCAATGCCGCTGGAAGTGATGATCCGCTTTGGCATGTGGGACGAGATCCTCGCCGAGGCGGACATCGCGAAGGAATACATGCCCTTCACACGGGCGTTTCGACATGCCGCACGAGCTATCGCATATGCGGCCAAGCGCGAAACCGACAAGGCACGCGAGGAGCAGAAGCTGTACCTTACGGCGGCCGAGAAAATCCCGGAGGATGCCTACCTGGCTGGCAATAACCTCATTCGCGACGTGTGCAGGGTGATTAATCCCATGGTGGAGGGCGAGATCCTGGTGGCCGAGGGAAGGGTCGATGAGGGGATCGAGCAGTTGCGCCAGGCGGTCGCGGTGGAGGACACGCTCCGATATGACGAGCCGGTGTCATGGATGATCCCCGTGCGGCATGCCCTGGGCGCATTCCTGATGGAGTCGGGCAGATTCGCCGAGGCGGAGGAGGTCTATCGCGAGGATCTCAGACGGCTGCCCAACAATGGATGGTCGCTGTTTGGACTGTCGGAGAGCCTGCGGGCGCAGGGCAAGTCGGATGAGGCGGACAAGGTGGCCGCCGACTTCCAGGAGGTCTGGTCGAAAGCGGACGTGCAGATAAAGAGTTCCTGCCTGTGCAGTCGTGGCGTGGCGATGCTCCTGCCCTAAACAGCAACCCCGCGACCGATTTGGCCGCGGGGTTGCTACCAGTGGAGTTCTCTATTCGTTGCCAGGGGTTACTTTGCGGCAGCCTTGCCGAAGTACTCCTTGCTCTTGTTCCAGTCGGCGACCATGGTGTCGGCGCCGGGCTTCCAGTTGGCCGGGCAGACTTCGCCGTGCTCGGCGACATACTGGAAGGCATTGAGCACGCGCAGAGCCTCATCGACCGAGCGGCCGACGCTCAGGTTGTTGATGGTGGCGTGCTGGACGATGCCGTTGGGGTCGATCAGGAACAGACCGCGAAGGGCCACGCCTTCCTCGGTGAGGACGCCGAAGTCGGCCGAGATCGTCTTGTTCAGGTCGGCAAGCAGCGGGAACTGCAGACCCTGGATGCCGCCGAGGTTGCGGGGGCGCTCGGTCCACGCCAGGTGGCTGAACTTACTGTCGACGCTGGCGCCCAACACCTCGCAGTTGAGCTTCTTGAACTCCTCGTAGCGATCGGAGAACGCAAGGATCTCCGTCGGGCAGACGAAGGTGAAGTCCAGCGGGTAGAAGAAGACGATCAGCCACTTGCCCTTGTAGTCGTCGCGCTTGACGGTGAGGAACTGGCCATTCAGCACAGCTTCGGCGGTGAAATCAGGACAGGGCTTACCAACTAGCGTTGCCATAGTTTAAGTTGACTCCATATCGAAAATGAGGGTCCGAAAAAAGCGGTGACCGGCCCGCCCGGCCATCCGGTAAGGCGACGGCCCGAACGCATGAGTTCGCTTCCATGGTCGAGCCCCACTAACTAATAGGCATCTTCGCATGGCATTATCAAATCAGAAAAGTAAGTGGACGCAAACATAGCTGCCGCAGGGATTTACGTGCAATCGAATTTGCACCAGCAAGTCCGCTTGCCTATAACGTACGCCCACCAATTGTTGAGTCTGCTGCGGAGGCTGAAAAAGGAGCAAATCATGCAAATATCCCATATGCGGCTGGCCGTGGTCGCGGCCGCCCTGAGCTGTGTATCTACTCTTCACGCGCAGAGCCCGGCCAACGGATCCGCGGCAAACTGGTTCGACGAGCTCAAGAACCACACCGAATGGCTCTCCTGGGGCGCAGACCTGCGCCTGCGGCATGAGTTCCACGAGAACGCCATCACCCTGAATAACGACGCCCCGCAGGACCTCTGGAGCTACCATCGCTATCGCGCCCGCATCTGGGGATCGATAACGCCGGCTGAGAATATCTCCATCAATAATCGCTGGACCTGGGAAGGTCGCTACTGGTGGGAACCGGAGGATCGCGACGGTTTCGCCGACGATTACATCATCGCCGATGCCCTGAACGTGCAGTTCCGCAACATCGGCGGCACCACCAGCGTCATAACCATCGGCCGGCAGGATGTGATCCTCAACGACGGCTGGCTGGTGCTGGAGGGCACGCCGCAGGATGGCTCGCGCACCATTTTCTTCGACGCCGCCCGCGTGCAGTACCAGGTCAACAACAAGCTCTCACTCGACGCGGCCGTGCTGGTGCAGCATGCCGATGCCGACAAGTGGTCGCCGATCATCATGGGTGACGACGAGGCGAAGATGGTCGAGCAGGATGAGCTGGGCGCGTACATCAATCTCCGCTGCCTGCCGC
>JAKORQ010000363.1 GCA_029777755.1 Planctomycetota bacterium | reverse complement strand
GTGATGGGTCGGGGGGTTCTTTTCCGGCAGAGGTGCTTCTGCTCCGGGGTGTGAACGAATCCTCACGGAGGCGGTAGGGACACCTGCGAGACCGGTCCTCGCGAAGGCCTCTACAAACTCTTCCAGAATCCGGTCTTCATCGGGGTCGCCGCCTACAAGGGCCAGCACTTCACCGGTGAGCATGACGCGATCCTGGATCGGGCGGTGTGGGAGCAGGCGCAGGCGATGTTGGGTCGCGGCGAACCGGAGCAACGGGCTCGGCAGAATCGGCCATCGCGTGCCCCTGCCCTGCTGAAAGGCCTGATCTTCGCCGACGATGGCTGGGCGATGACGCCGGGCGCGACGCACAAGGGCGACAAGGTGTATCGCTACTACGTGAATACGGCGTCGATGAAGATCGGCAAGGAGGCGTGCTCGGTGTCTCGCGTGCCGGCCGGCGAGATCGAGGCGGCGGTGATCGCACAGGTCAGGAAGGTGCTGCAGGCGCCCGAGGTGATGTCGCAGGCCATCCGCGAGGTGGTGGCACTTGATCCGGTGGCCGATGTGCAGGAGGTCATCACGACGCTGCAGTCGATCGAGCCGGTGTGGGAGGAACTCTTCCCCGCCGAGCAGGCGCGGATCATTCAGTTGCTGGTGGCGCGGGTGACGGTCAGCCCGACGGGTTTGAGGATCGACATGAAGACGGCGGGCATGAGGGAACTGATCCAGTCGGTGATGCCGGCGAGAAAGGTGGCGTGATGGCGGCGGATGTGATTTCGGTTGATCTCCCCATGACCTTCAAGCTGCGGGGTGGGCGCAAAGTGATCCTATTGCCGGATGGGACGCAGGGCAACCCGGCGCCGATGGCCACGATCGACAACACGATGATCAAGGCGATCGCCAGGGCGTTTCGCTGGCAGAAGCTGCTGGAGAATGGGACCTACGGGTGCCTGGAGGAGATCGCGAGGGCGGAAAAGATCGGTGGGTCGTTTGTCAGTCGTGTGGTGCGGTTGGCGCTGCTGGCACCGGATATCGTGGAGGCGATTCTGGCGGGCAAGCAGCCTGCGAGTCTGACGTTGAAGGATCTGATG
>JAKORQ010000362.1 GCA_029777755.1 Planctomycetota bacterium | reverse complement strand
CCGAGGCCATTCCCGCCGCGAGGACGGCCATCGAGGCCAGCAGCGCCATGACCCGTCTGCGCCTCAGCTCGAGCACAGTGCCTATCCAGCGCCGGTAGCCGTGATGCATGCGCTCGAAGATTCTGGGCTCTTCCACCATGACGTGTTTGGGCTTGAGCAGGAGCGCGCACAGCGCCGGCACCAGGCCCATGGCGAATACCAGAGCACCCAGCAGCGCGAAGCTGTAGGTCATGGCGAGCGGGCGGAAGATGCGCCCCTCTATGCTTTGCAGCGAAAACACGGGGATCAGCGCAGCGATCACGATGGCCATGGCGAACAGCGTTGGCTTGGCCACGGCGACAGCCGAGTCGATGATGATCTCCCTCATCTCGCGGGAGGTGGCGGGCTTGCGCAGCCGCGCGTTGCGGATGATGTTCTCGGCGAGCACCACGGCCCCATCGACCATGATGCCGAAGTCGATCGCTCCCATGGAGATCAGGTTGGCCGGCATTCCCAGTATGAAGAGGCCGATGAATGCCGCCAGGAGCGACAGAGGGATCACGGTGGCTACGATCAGCGAACCCCGCAGGCTGCGCAGGAACAGCCACAGCACGCCCACGATGAGCGCTGCACCAAACAGCAGGTTGTGCTGCACGGTGGAAAGCGTATGGCCGACCAGATCGGAACGGTCGTAGTTGGTGATCATGCGCATGCCCTCAGGGAGGCCGCCACCATTCAGCTCATCCACCTTGGCATGAATGGCATCCAGGACCACGGAAGGGTTCTCGCCGCGCTTGAGCAACACGATGCCCTGCACCACGTCGTCGTGTTCATCCATGCCTACTGATCCCTGGCGGGGAGTGTGCGACTGCAGCACGCGGGCCACATCTCCTACCGTGACTGGTGCGCCGCCGCGCAGGGCAATGACCACGCTTTGGATATCCTGCGGCGTACGCAACAGGCCGATACCCCGGATGATGAGCGATTGCTCGCCACGCCGCATCAACCCGCCACCCACGTTGCGGTTCGATTGGGCGATGGCCTCGCTGACATCTTCCAGCGTCAGGCCCATCGCATAGAGTTTTTCCGGGCTGGCCTCGACATGAAACTCCTTGACGAAGCCGCCGATGCTGACCACGTCGGCCACACCCTGCACCTGCTTGAGGACACGCACCACATGCCATTCCTGTTCCGTGCGCAGCTGAGCCAGGTTGTGACGCTCGCTATGGAGCTGGTAATAGTAGATCTTGCCGAGCGGCGTGTAGTCAGGCGCCATCTCTGGCGTCACGCCTT
>JAKORQ010000361.1 GCA_029777755.1 Planctomycetota bacterium | reverse complement strand
GCTGGATGTGGACAGCGAGACCATCTCGACCATCTCCTCCCACAAGGCCGGCTACATCGACGAGGATCTGGAGCAGATCGTCGGCTTGCAGACCGACGCGCCTCTCAAGCGGGCTTTCATGCCCTATGGCGGCATCAACATGGCCATCAAGTCCGCCGCGCACTACGGCAAACCCGTTAAAGCTGAGACGGAGGATATCTTCCGACATATCAGGAAGACGCACAACGACGGCGTGTTCGATGTATATACGCCGGAAATGCGCCGCGCGCGCAAGGCCGGCATCATCACCGGCCTACCTGACGCCTACGGCCGCGGCCGCATCATCGGCGATTACCGCCGCGTAGCCCTCTACGGCGTGGACCGTCTGATTGCCGATAAGAACGAGCAGATGCACAAGCTGGAGATGGACGTGATCGCGGAGGAAAACATCCGCGCGCGTGAAGAGATCAATGACCAGATCGAAGCCCTGCAGGAGCTGAAGATCATGGCCGGCGCCTATGGCTTTGATATTTCAAGGCCCGCCGGCAATGCCAGGGAAGCGGTGCAGTGGACCTATTTCGGCTACCTGGGCGCCATCAAGCAGCAAAACGGCGCGGCGATGAGCCTGGGCCGCGTGACCACCTTCCTGGATATTTATTTCCAGCGCGACCTGAAGCAGGGGCTCCTCACCGAAGAGGAAGTCCAGGAGATCATGGACCACTTCGTGATGAAGCTGCGCATCGTGCGCTTCCTGCGCACCCCCGAGTATGACCAGCTGTTCAGCGGCGACCCCGTCTGGGTGACGGAGGCCATCGGCGGCATGGGCATGGACGGCCGCACCCTGGTGACCAAGTCCAGCTTCCGCATCCTGCATACGCTGGATACATTGGGCCCGGCGCCCGAGCCCAACCTGACCGTGCTGTGGAGCACCAATTTGCCCGCCAGCTTCAAGGAATACTGCGCGCACATGTCGGTCAAGACCAGCTCCATCCAGTATGAAAACGACGACCTGATGCGCGAATACTGGGGCGATGACTATGCCATCGCCTGCTGCGTGTCCGCCATGCGCGTGGGCAAGCAGATGCAGTTCTTCGGCGCCAGATGCAACCTGGCCAAGGCCCTGCTGTACGCCATCAACGGCGGCAAGGACGAGATCAGCGGCATGCAGGTCGCGCCCAAGCTGGAACCCGTGAAGACCGATGTGCTCGACTACAACGACGTGCGCGAAAAGTACGATGTCATCCTCGACTGGGTGGCCAAGCTGTACATCAACACGCTCAACGTCATTCACTACATGCACGATAAGTACTGCTACGAGTCGCTGGAGATGGCCCTGCACGACAAGGACATCCTGCGCACCATGGCCTGCGGCATCGCGGGGCTGAGCGTCGTGGCGGACTCCCTCAGCGCCATCAAGTATGCCACCGTCCGCCCCATCAAGAACGATCAGGGCATCATCTATGATTTTGAAACCACAGGCGATTTTCCCAAGTTCGGCAACGATGACGACCGCGTGGACGCCATCGCCCGCGACCTGGTGAAGCAGTTCATTGAAAAGCTGGAAAATTATCCCACCTACAGGAACGCCAAGCACACCATGTCCGTCCTGACCATCACCTCCAACGTGGTCTACGGCGAAAAGACCGGCAACACGCCCGACGGGCGCAAGCACGGCGAGCCTTTCGCCCCCGGCGCCAACCCCATGCACGGCCGCGATACCCACGGCGCGCTGGCGACGCTCAACTCCATCGCCAAGCTGCCCTACAAGTACGCGCAGGACGGCATCTCCTACACCTTCTCCATCGTGCCGCGCGCGCTGGGCAAGCAGATCGAGGAGCGCTC
>JAKORQ010000360.1 GCA_029777755.1 Planctomycetota bacterium | reverse complement strand
CAGTATGACTTCGATCGCTGCGAACAGGCCATCGCGGCGATCCGCAAGGTCAACGATCAGCACCCGGCCGCCGCCATCCTCACAGCCAGGCTGCAACTGCTTCAGCGGATGCCCGAGCAGGCACGCAAGACGATAAAACCCCTGGTCGCCGCCGATCCGCACAATGCGGAGTTGCTAGCACTGCTGGCCGCCTGCGAAGCGCTGACTTTCGACAGTGATCGCCTCGCCTCGATCCTCGAGGAGATCGACCGCATCATGCCGGAAAGCTCGCTGGCGCACACGACGGCGGCCAACTACCTCATCCCAGCCTTCCAGTTCAAGGATGCGGCCAGGTTGCTGCACGTCGCCGTCGAGCGCACGCCGCACTGGAATTTTCCCCGAAATCTGCTGGCCCTTGCCTACATGCAGCAGGTCGACATGGAGAAGGCTCGCCCCATCCTCGAGGAAGCCCGCAAGCTCGACCCCTTCAACGTCCAGACCACCAACTACCTTCGCCTGCTGGACACGCTGGAGAGCTACACCATCGCCGAGTCGGATCACTTCATGGTGCGCTACAGCCCGCGCTATGACCCGTTCCTTGCGCAGGAAGTGCTCGATTACATGGAGTCGCATTACCCGCGCATCGTGAAGGCGTTTGCCCACGAGCCGCAGGAGAAGACCATCATCGAGCTGATGCCCACCAGCGAGGATTTTGCCGTGCGTACCACCGGCAAGCCCTGGATCGGCACGATTGGCGCCAGCACCGGCCCGGTGATCACGATGGTTTCGCCGCGATCATTCGGCAAGACCAACGGTGCGTTCGACTGGTGCGACGTCACGCGCCATGAGTTTGTCCATACCGTAACGCTGGACGCCACTCACCATCGCATTCCCCGCTGGTTCACCGAGGGCCTGGCAGTGGCCGAGCAGACTTCGCCACTGAACCATGAGCAGGCCATGCGCCTCTCGCAGGCGGTGCTCAACGGCCAACTGTTCCCCATCCGCCGGCTCAACTGGGCTTTTGTTCGCCCACAGAAGCGGGGTGACCAGGCGCTGGCATATGCCCAGAGCCTCTGGCTTTGCACATACATCCAGGAAACCTTCGGCTACGGGAAGATCTTGGAGCTGTTTGCCCACTACCGCAATGGCCTGTCCACCGAGGAGGCGATCAGCCGCGCCCTGGGAATGAGCACGCCGCAGCTTGACGCGAAGTTCGCCGCGTGGGCGGCCGAGCGCATCGTGAAGATGGGGCTTGATGAGATCTCGCAGAAGCAGCTCAAGCTGCTCAAGGAGCAGGGCAAGGAGCTTATCGAGTCGGCAAGATACCAGGAGGCCCTTGAGGTGTGGGAGCGTGCCTACGGCATCTGTCCCGGCGACCTGGAGGTGAACCGCCGACTGGCTGGGCTGTACCTGCATCGCAGCATCAATCTGCCGGAGAAGGCGGCCGAGCATCTCCACGCCCTTGACCGTGAGCAGTTGCACGACAATCGCTATGCCAAGCGGCTGGCAAAGCTGTACGAGCAGCAGAAAAGCCTCGACGAGGCCATCAAGTGCGCCCTGCGGGCAACGCAGATCGATCCTTACGACGCCGATGCGCGAGAAATGCTCTCACGCCTGTATGAGAAGTCCGGCCAGGAACAGCTCTCCCGGCGGCAGCAGGAGATCGCGCAGACCATCCAGTCGCTGCGCAAGTCAACCGCGCGGCGCTAGGGCAGCAGTCCAAAGTGGAGCGGGTGGCCTCCGCACGCAGGAGGTAAGGCAATTCTCGACGGGATGCGCAATCAGCGCTACGGAAACCGGAGGATACACACTTTGAACCTTTGTCACCGTGATGCAACAAGGCAACTCTGCAAGCGTTGACCTCTCAATGCCGGTCAGTGTGCATCCAGTTCGGGTAGTCTTCCACCCAATCAAAGTCCCGCGGGCTACAGGACAAGTCGCTCCACTCGAAGTTGAGCAACCCTAGATCTGGAAATCTATCGCGTCACTCTTCTTGCGGCGGTCGCGATACTTGAGCTTGGCTGGCTCGGCGATCACCTGGTTGTAGGGCGGCACGCTCGAGGTAATGAACACGTTGCCGCCGATGGTGGAACCTCGGCCAATCACCGTGTCACCGCCGAGTATGGTCGCACCCGCGTAGATGGTCACATCATCCTCGATCGTCGGATGACGCTTCTGCCCGCGGAGAGCCTGGCCATAGGCGGGCGCAAGAGCTCCCAGCGTCACGCCCTGGTAGATCTTCACGTTGTTGCCGATGACGGTCGTTTCGCCGATGACCACGCCTGTGCCATGGTCGATGAACAGCCGTTCACCCAACTGCGCACCGGGGTGGATGTCGATCCCGGTGATGTTGTGGGCATATTCGGTCATGATGCGCGGCAGCAGCGGCACGCTGGTCTTGTAGAACTCATGCGCGAGGCGCTGCACCATGATGGCGAAGATGCCCGGGTAGCTGAACAGTGTCTCATCGGTGGAGATGGCGGCCGGGTCGCCGTCGAAGGCGGCCTGCACATCGCCGGCCAGCATCCGCCGGACAGCAGGGATGCGCCCCAGGAACTGCTCAACGATCCTCGCGGCCTCCTGGTCGCACTCCTCGCAGCCATCGCGATGCTTGTGATCCGACTCGTGCCGGCGATAGCGCAGGCAACACCGCACCTGGTCATACAGCACGTCGGCCAGTTCCATCACCAGTTCGCCGATGCGATATCGCACGTTCTCAGTGGTGAGGCCCTGTTTGCCGAAGTACCCGGGAAAAACGATCTGCTGCAACAGCCGGATCGCCTCGATGATCGCATCCCGGCTGGGCAGGTAGACCTTGTTCAGGTGGCAGGTACGCGGCTCCTCAATGACGCTATCGACGATAGCGTCGACTATGCTGGGGAGCCTTCCGTTTAGGTGGATCTGATCCATTTAGACCTTAGCTGAGACCGAATCTCAATAAGTGTACAACCCCTGGCGCAGCGGTACAACCAACCGGCGAATATTGTCCCGGCTGCTATACCTTCAGGTCGGCCGACTGGTTCAGATGCTCCGCATAGCGTTGCCGTATCGGGGTCACCACCTCGGCGATGAACGAATCCACCTGCTGCGGCGCCCGTCCGACGTACTTGCGGGCATCCAGCACGTCGTCGAGATTGACCTTCGCGAATGCCGGATCGGCCTTCAGGCGATCGATGAGGTCATTGGGTTTGCCGTTCATCTTCACCTCGGCGGCCGCCGCCTGTGAGTGCCGGCGAACCAGCTCGTGAAGCTCCTGGCGATCGCCGCCGGCCTTGGTGCCGGCCATCAGGATCTCCTCCGTCGCCATGAAGGGCAACTCGGCGTTGACGTAGCTCTCGATCACCTTCGGGTACACGACCAGTCCGCGGGCGACGTTGATCAGGATCAACAGCGCCCCGTCGATCGCGAGGAACGGCTCAGGCAGCGAAAGCCGGCGGTTGGATGAGTCATCAAGCGTGCGCTCAAACCACTGCTCGGCCGCGGTAGCAAGCGGCGAATTGGCGAGGCTGATGACGAAGCGCGCCAAACCGGTCGCCCGCTCGCAGCGCATCGGGTTGCGCTTGTACGCCATGGCCGACGAGCCGATCTGGTTCTCCTCAAATGGCTCCTCGATCTGCTTCATGCCGGCCAGCAGGCGAATGTCATTGCAGATGCGATGCACACTGGCGGCAACGCCGGCGATGGTGTTGATGATGGCCGCATCAACCTTGCGCGGATAGGTCTGCCCGGTGACGGCGAACGTCTCCTTGAAGCCGAAACGCTCGGCCACCATGCGATCCAGCTTCTCGCACTTGCTGTGATCGCCATCAAACAGCGCCAGAAACGACGCCTGGGTGCCGGTGGTGCCTTTCACGCCGCGGAAGCGCAGCGTCTGGAGGCGATACTCGACCTCCTCCAGGTCCAGCGCCAGGTCCTGTGCCCACAGGCAGGCGCGCTTGCCCACGGTGGTGAGCTGGGCCGGCTGATAGTGCGTGTATCCCAGCGTCGGCAGGTCCTTCCACTGCTGGGCAAATGTGCCAAGGGCATCGATGGCGGCCGCCAGCCGACGGGCCACCAGCGTCAGCGCTTCGCGCAGGATGATCAGGTCGGCGTTACAGCCGACGAACTGGGAGGTGGCGCCAAGGTGGATGATGCCCTTGGCGGCCGGCGCAACTTCCTCGAAGGTGTAGACGTGCGCCATCACGTCATGGCGCAGGCGCTTCTCATGCTCGGCCGCCCGCGCGAAGTCGATGTTGTCGACGTTGGCCTCCATCTGGCGGATGGCCTCGTCGGTGATGCGCTCCAGCCCGAGTTCCTTTTCGCACCGGGCCAGTTCAACCCAAAGCCTTCGCCACAGGCCAAACTTCTTCTGCGGCGACCAGATTTCAAGCATCTCCCGGCTGGCGTTTCGACTAGCAAGCGGGGACTCGTAAATGTCATGTCTAGCCATAATTCGGGCGCGATTGTATTGCCATTGAGCCAGAGTTAAAGAGAGCGGACTGTATGCAGGGCCTGGTTGTCTTGCCGGTCACACAAGTCCCAGCTTGCGAACCGTCGACGGAGGCAGGTAGAGATGTCTCTGGTCGTCGGCTAGCGATACGAAGCCATATTTCAGGTAGAAGCTCCGGGCGTTGTCATTGATGGCGACAACCTCAACCGCGTGGATCCCAACCTGGCCTGCCACTCGCGCGATGCGTGCCAGCGCGTCGATGAGCAGATACTCGCCCAGCCTGCGACCCTGCATGGATCTATCCACCGCCAGCCGCCCGATGTGGGCGACTGGGATTGGATACCGCGGCAGGCGCTTCTTCAGATCCTCGGGCACCAGTTCAAATGCCACTGATCCAGCCGAGAGCGCACAGTAGCCCAGGACCCTGCTGTTATCATCGGCGGCAACCGCGACAAAGTGCTGGCTGATTCCACTCTTTTCAT
>JAKORQ010000359.1 GCA_029777755.1 Planctomycetota bacterium | reverse complement strand
GGGTCAGTCGGACATGGATGGTGTTGGAGGGGGCGTTTTCGCCTGGCTCGAGCTTTGTAACTTCGAACAGTTTCAGCACATCTTCACGCGACTGGCCGATGGGCAGCGGGAACGGGCCTTCGCCGAGCTTGAGCAGGTTCACCTTTTCGCCGGGACGGATCACCTGCTGGCGCACCTCGAGCTTCCGCTGGTAGTTGCGATCCACCAGCACGCCATTTTCCAGCAGGTACTCGATCCGCTGATCCTGCGACAGGCCATCCTGTATCCGCTTGAGGAATGTCACGCGGAAGCGGGCCCTGTCTTCGTCCTGCTTCTCGTAGACCGCCATGCCGGAGCGGCTGGAGGAATCCTGCGAGATAAGATCTGTCTCCCGCAGCGTAACATTGGCCGAGAACGAGCGGAGATCCTTGCCTACCTCGTGCAGGGCATCGAGGATCTCATCGATGTTGGAGTCTTGCTTAAGTGAGGCGGCGGCAAAGCCGGGCGCCAGCAACAGTACAATGATCAGAAGTATCGTTCTCATATTGATTTCCAATTGCGTGTTAAGACACGCGAAGTGTACGGTCGTTAGCGGCCCGGGGAAATGGGATAGGAGCAATAGATGAAAGCGATAATGGTTCATGAGTTCGGCGAGCCGGAGGTTTTGAAGCTGGAGGATCTTCCCGAGCCCAAGCCGGGGCCGGGACAGGTGTCGATCAACGTGCGGGCGATCGGAGTAAATCCGGTGGAGACGTATATCCGCGCTGGACGATACACGGGGTATGACCTGCCGTGGCTGCCGGGGTTCGACGCGGCCGGCACTGTTGATGAGGTTGGCGAAGGCGTCACCGATCTCCAGCGCGGCGACCGCGTCTACGTGTGCAGCAACCTCGGCACTTACGCCCAGCAGATTGTGGCGAATCGCTCGCGTGTGTTTGCCATCCCCTCACAGGTGACCTTCGAGGAGGCCGCCTGCGTTGGCATACCCGGGGCAACGGCATACCGCGCACTTTTCCAGTTGGGCAACGCCAGGCCGGCGAAGACAGTGCTGGTTCACGGCGCCACCGGCGGAGTCGGAACGGCGGCGGTACAGCTCGCACGGTCGGCCGGGATGCACGTGATCGGCACCGGCGGCACGGACGAGGGGATGGCCCTGCTACGCCAACTCGGCTGCCACCATGTGCTCAATCACCGCGCCGAAGGCTACATGGACGAGCTGCAGCAGATCACTGATGGGAAGGGTGTAGACCTCATCCTGGAGATGCTGGCAAACGTGAATCTTGAGCGTGACCTGGAGGCCCTGGCGATGCGCGGGACGGTGATCGTCATCGGCAATCGCGGGCGGATCGAGATAGATCCACGGTTTACCATGGCTAAGGAGGCAACGATTCGCGGCATGATGCTCTTCCGCGCGAGTGACGAGGAACTGCGTGAGATCCATGCGGGCCTGTTCGCGGCGATGGAGGATCGGCGATACCGCCCGCTGGTGTGGAAGACTCTCCCGCTGGAGCAGGCTGCCGAGGCCCACCGCCTGGTGCTCAGCAACCATGGGCCGGGAAACATCGTCATGATCCCGTAAATGGTCGCGGCCGGGGTGCAATGCCCCGGCCGATCTCTTTTCAAGAGTGTTTGGCGCGCTATGCTTTTACTACCATGACAGATCCACGCGTACTGAAACTGGCTGACCTGCTCGTCAACTATTCATGTGCGGTGAAGCCCGGCGATAACCTGCTGCTGGAGGCGATCGACGTGCCCACGGAGTTCGCCATTGCCGTGGTGAACGCGGTGCACAAGGCCGGCGGCCGGCCATATGTGCTGCTCAAGTCCAACCGTGTGACCCGGGCTTTGCTCAATGCCGCCACGCCAGAGCAATGGGACCTGGTCGCCGATATCGAGCGTGCCCAGATGGAGCGGATGCAGTGCTACATCGGTGCTCGCGGCAGCCTGAATGTCTCTGAGCTGTCCGATGTTCCCGCGGACAATCAGCGGATCTACGAATCGACCGTCTGGAAGCGGGTACACCATGAGGTACGCGTGAAGAAGACACGTTGGGTCGTTATGCGCTGGCCGACCAGCGCTATGGCGCAACTGGCGGAGATGAGCACCGAGGCGTTTGAGGATTTCTACTTCAACGTCTGCACGCTCGACTATGAGAAGATGAGCAGGGCGATGCAGCCGCTGAAGCAGCTCATGGAGCAGACCGACGAGGTGCGCCTCAAGGGCCCCAACGACACCGACCTTACCTTCAGCATTAAGGGGATCCCGGCCATACCGTGCGACGGGAAGCTGAATATCCCGGATGGCGAGGTGTTTACCGCGCCGGTGCGCGAGAGCATCAATGGCGTCATCCGCTTCAACTGCCCGACGCTGTACCGTGGCGTCACTCACAACGATGTCAGGCTGGTATTCCGCGACGGAAGGATCGTCGAGGCAAGCAGCAGCAACACGGCCAAGCTGCTGGAAGTGCTGGATACCGACGAAGGGGCGCGATACGTGGGGGAATTCGCCATCGGCGTAAATCCTTACTGCACCAAGCCGATGAAGGATATCCTCTTCGACGAGAAGATCGCCGGCAGCATCCATCTCACGCCCGGAGCCTGCTATGACGAGGCGTCAAACGGCAATAAGAGCGACATTCACTGGGACCTGGTGATGCGGCAGACAGAGGATGCCGGCGGAGGTGAGATGTACTTCGATGGGCGGCTTGTTCGCAAGAATGGGCGATTTGTCATCCCCGAGCTTGAGGCGCTTAACCCCGAGAGCCTGAAGTGACTTGGCTTGCAGAGCCCGGCAGAAGTCGCCCGATAAGAACTAGCCGGACGGAACTGTCGTAACTTACGATGGGCTGTTGGGATGTCGCGTCCTGTGTTGCGCGATACCCGTTGTTGTGACTCTAGACGGGGCGTTAAATGCAATCAGTTGTTCACGTAACACATGAAGCTATCCAGAAGATTGGCGGAATCGGCGCGGTTCTTCACGGTTTGCTGACCAGCCGTGAGTATCTCAAGGCCGTTCCGCGAAACATCCTGGTCGGGCCGTTCTGGCCGTCCGATGCCCATGGTGAGCATCGTCTTGGGCCCAACGGCGAGGTCCTGTATTCGAGTCTCGACAGCCTCTATCGCTCGCCGCTGGCCGCACGTTTTCGCGAGATCGAGCAGGAGTTTGGCGTCGGTATCATCTACGGCCGGCGCAAGTATCACGACAAGGACACCGGCGTCACCAGCACTCCAGAGATACTGCTGATCGACGTGTCCCGCTACGACAAGCGCAAGCTGGACATATTCAAGTACGACCTGTGGAAGACGTTCGGCATCGAGTCTTCCCGCTACGAGAGCATCTGGGATTATGAGCAGTACCTGAGGCTGGCGCAGCCGGCGATCGCAGCCCTGCAGTCACTGGGGGTCTGCTCGGAGAGCGAGCCGTGCATCATTTTCTCGCATGAGTACATGGGCATGCCCACGGCGCTGGCGGCCATCCTTGATCCGCACCAGGCGCAGTTCCGTACCGTCTTCTATGCCCATGAAGTGGCAACCATGCGTCGGCTGGTCGAGCACCATCCCGGGCATGACACCATGTTCTACAACGTGATGCGGGCGGCCATGGCGGCCGGCCATTACGTCGAGGATGTCTTCGGCGACCAGTCCGGCTATTACAAGCACGCCCTCGTGAAGGCCGCCCGTCACTGCGATGCCATATTCTGCGTCGGCGACTATGTGCAGAAGGAGATCAAGTTCCTCTCGCCAGAGTTTTCATCGGTCGATTCGCAGATCGCCTACAACGGTGTTCCGCACTGGCAGATCAGCGTCGATGAGAAGATGAATAGCCGGCGAAAACTGCGGCAGTACTGCCGCAACCTGCTCAAGTTCGAGCCTGATTATGTCTTCACCCACGTGACTCGACTCGTTCCTTCCAAGGGACTATGGCGAGATCTGCGTGTGTTGGAGCACCTGGAGCCGATGCTGCGCGAGCGCGGCGAGTCGGCCGTGCTTTTCACGCTCTCGACCGAAGTGCCCGCGCGGCGGGGGGATGACATCCGCGCCATGGAGCAGCGTTACCGCTGGCCGGTGGTCCATCGCGAAGGCTTGCCTGACCTGTCGATGGGTGAGGCGGCGTACTACCAGGGTGTGCAGGAGTTCAACGCCTGCAGCCGCAACATCAAGGTGGTCTTCATCAACCAGTTTGGCTTCGACCAGCACACCTGTGGCAATCGCATGCCCCCCGACATGGAGTTCATGGATATTCGCAAGGGCTCTGACGTGGAGTTCGGCCAGAGCATCTATGAGCCGTTCGGCATTGCCCAGGTGGAGCCTGTCAGCTTCGGCGGGATCTGCGTGTTCTCCAATGTCTGTGGCTGCGCGGGGTTCGTCGCCAAGGCGGCTGGCGGAGAGACTCCCAACGTGATAGTGGCGGACTATACCGAGCTTCCCGACCGCAGCGTCCGTACCGAGGAACTGCTATCGATCGGCCAGCCGCAGCGCGACGCGATAGAACATACGGTCGCCGAGAAGGTAGCTAAGGAGCTGATCGTGCGCCTGCCGCGCACGCCGGCCGAGTTTGAGCCGTTCATCGAGCGCGGATTCGAGATCGCCTCTCGTATGAGCTGGGATGCGGTGGCACGCGAGTACGTCCTTCCGGGCATCCAGCGGGCCATCAAGAAAACGCGGGCACGCCAGATCGCCTGATATACAGGTCAGAAGCCTACAAGTTCAGCTGGAGCGGTTCCACCTGAAGTGGAGCGGGGGCCTCTGCCCGCAGGACGTAAGGTGATCCTCGGCGAACATACGACATTGGAGACAGGGAAAACCAGAAGAAGCATATTCCACGCTGTCACCACAACGCGACGAAGTAACTGTGATCGCGTCTGATCGCCGGGTTGGTTATATTTATCTGCCGATGACGAAGTTGATGCATATCGCTGCGGGCGGTGCAGTTGGTGCGGTAACCCGTTACTTGCTTCAGGGGATTGTCCAGCCACGTGAATCGGTGTTCCCATGGGGAACGTGGTTTGTCAACGTCACTGGCTGCCTGCTGATCGGCTTCCTGATGGCAGTATTCACCGGGCCGTATGCCATCCGCCCGGAGTATCGTGTCGGGATAATCGCCGGGGTACTGGGGGGATACACCACGTTCTCAAGCTTCTCCTGGGAGGCAGTGCAACTCATCGAGCAGCGGCAGCACTCACTGGCGCTGCTTTACGTCGGCACCAGCGCCGTCGCGGGGATGTGCGCCACGCTGCTGGGAGTACGCCTGTCGCAATGGCTGTTTGGCTAGAGCGGTTCCACTTGAGGTATGCATCTCCAAAACGATCGCAACGGCGCCGGATCAGCAAGCGCCTTGCACGCTTCGCCCGTGGGGATGGTCAAGCATGCAAGGCGCTGCGTTATGGTCATCGCTGTTGCGTTAGACCTTGATGCCGCTGACGATCAGGTCGTTGATGCGTTTGGCGAAGCCGGCGGGGTCTTTTACGCGTGAGCCCTCGGCGATGAGCGCCTGTTCGTAAAGCACCGATGCGATCTGGTCGACCCGCGAGTCGGCCGGCGCTGTTTCATGCAGCTTCTGCATGGCCTGCACCAGCGGGTGTTCGGGATTGAGCTCAAGGATGCGCTTGGAGGGAGGCGCTTCCTCGGCCCGGCCGACACGCTTCATCAATCGCTCCATGTGGGCCGACATGCCGTATTCATCAGCCACCAGGCAGGCGGCCGAGTCCTTCAGCCGCGATGTCAGGCGAACCTCCTTCACCTCGGTGAGCTTCGACTTGAGCTGTTCCAGCAGCGGCTGGAACAGCTTTGTCTTCTCCTTAAGGGCCTCGCTCTTTGCGTCATCCTCAAGCTGGCCACGGTCGATCGCCTTCAGCGGCTTGCCCTGGTACTCGGAGAGGGTGGTGATGACAAACTCGTCGATCGGGTCGGTGAACAGCAGCACTTCCTTGTCCTGTGCCTTGTAGGTCTCCACGTAGGGTGATGCCTCGAGCTGTTCCCGGGTTTCGCCGACCAGGTAGTAGATTTCCTTCTGGTCGGAGGCCATATTCTTCACATAATCGACCAGCGTGGTGTACTTGCCTGCTTCGGTCCTTGTCGACTCGATCAGCAGCAGGTCGGCGATGCGCGTGCGGTTCTCGAAATCTGCGTTGATCCCCTCCTTGAGAATGGAGCCGAACTGCTCAAAGAACCGCTGGTACGTCTCGGCCTCGGAGCTCTTCATCTCCTCCAGCGTCTTGAGGATGCGGTTCACCAGGTTGCTGCGGATCCTCGCGAGCATGGGATTGTGCTGGAGCATTTCGCGAGAGACGTTGAGCGGCAGGTCGGAGGAATCGACCACACCCTTCACGAAGCGCAGGTAGGTGGGCAGAAGCTCCTCGCATTCGTGGGTGATCAGCACTCTTCGGATGTAGAGCTGCAGGGCGGACTTCGGTTCGCGCCAGAAGAAATCGAGCGGCCGCTTCGATGGGATGAACAAGAGCGCCTTGAACTCCATTGTTCCCTCGGCCGACATGTGAATCACCTTGGCCGGCTTCTCGAAGTCATGGGTGATCGCCTGGTAGAACTGCTCGTACTCCTCTTCCTTTACCTCGCTCTTGTTCTTGAGCCAGATGGCCTTGCGGCTGTTGAGCGTCTGCTCCTCGGTGATCTTCTGCTTGTCGCGTTCGACCTCGACATCCATCACGATGGGATGCTCGATGTAGTCGGAGTACTGCCTGATGACCGTGCGCAGGCGATACTCCTCCAGGAACTCCTTCGCGTCATCGCGCAGGTGCAGGATCACGTCGGTGCCACGTGAGCTGCGCTCGGCCGGCTCGACGGCAAAGGTCCCCTGGCCATCAGACTCCCAGCGAACAGCCTGCGAGTCGGGCAGGGCGGAGCGGCTGATGACCGTCACGCGGTCGGCCACCATGAATGAGGCGTAGAAGCCCACGCCGAACTGCCCGATAAGCTCCGGGCGATTGGTGGCATTGCTGGCCTTGAGCTTCTCGAGGAACTGCTTGGTTCCCGAACGGGCGATCGTGCCGAGGTTCTCCATGACCTCGTCGCGGGTCATGCCGATGCCGTTGTCGGAGATGGTGAGCGTGCCGGCCGACTTGTCCACGGAAAGCTTGATCTTGTAGCTTGTGTCACCCTCGACCAATTGCGGCTCAGTAAGCGCCCGGAAGCGGAGCTTGTCGATGGCATCGGCCGCATTGGAGACCAGCTCGCGCAGGAAAATCTCCCGCTTGGTGTAGAGCGAGTGGATGATGATGTCGAGCAACTGTCGAAGTTCGGTCTTGAATTCGTGCGTCTGCTTAACTGCGGTTTCAGGCATATGGCTGATATCTCCTCGCCAGGGAGAAGAGCAAAGCAGATGCCGCTGAGGCAGCATGGCCGTAAGATGTTGTGATGCAAGGGGTTACTGTGATAACGAGTTGGCTCAGTCGCCTGCCATAGCGGCAGTTGGCGGCCATCACGCTCGTCCGGCAGGAATCAGGATAGCCAGCCGCCTTCTGCGCAAGGTCGTTCCGAGTTGATCACACGGCGGGTGTGAAGCTCGCCTTGAGGTGGAAGGTGCGATGAGAAACGAAGTTGTGCTCGGTAGGGCCCTGGGGTTCTTGCCGGAATGCGAAAGAGCGGGTAAAGTGCCGCAAACCTTGGCCGGATACCCAAGTGGACTAAGGGAACGGATTGCAAATCCGTGATTCGTGGGTTCGAATCCCACTCCGGCCTCTTTCCCCCTCTTTGTGCGATCGGTGGTCGCTTTTCCTCTGAGTATCGTTGCGCGTTTCCCTCTATGCCTCGCCGGAGCGGCGCTGGGATAGCTCTGCTGAAGGTGGAGCGGCTTGTAACCAGTTCGCGGTATTTAAGCCAAAAACAAAGAACCCGCCGGATTGGCGGGTTCCTGTTGGGTCCTGCGTTATACGGCCGTTCTTCCGGCGGATTAGCGCTTGGAGAACTGGAACCGGCGACGTGCGCCGCGCTGGCCGTACTTCTTGCGTTCCTTCATGCGGGAGTCACGGGTGAGGAAGCCCGCGTTACGGAGGGCAACCTCGGTCGAGGGGTCATACTTGACCAGCGCACGAGCCAGTCCCATGACGATCGCGCCGGCCTGGCCGGTCTGGCCGCCGCCGCGGACATTGATGAGAACCTCCATCTTGCCGCCGGTGTTGGTCACTTCCAGCGGGCCGAAGATGGCCTTGCGGTCTGGCTCCTTGGTGAAGTAATCGTTGATCTCACGCTCGTTGATCAGGATCTTGCCGGTACCCGGACGGATACGGACGCGGGCGACGGCGGTCTTGCGACGGCCAGTCCCCCAGATGAAAGACCCGGTGCTGCCGGCAGGTGCTGGGATGCTGCCGGCGACGTTTGTTTCAGTGGTCTGTGTTTCAGACATGTTTTGTTTTCGCCTCTTGGTTATTTCGCCGACCGTCTGGCCGACTACTTCGCTCTCACCCGGTTGGGCGAGGGCGGTTTTACCTTTACTTGATAATCAGTTCCTTGGGCTGCTGGGCAGCGTGCGGGTGTTCGCTGCCGCGATACACCTTGAGCTTGCCGAGCATCTTGCGGCCAAGCCTGCTCTTGGGGAGCATGCGGCGGACAGCCAGCTCAATCAGCTTCTCCGGGTGCTTGGTCACCATCTCGTCGAAGGTGTAGACCTTGCGGCCACCGGGATAACCGGAGTAGGTGTCCCATTCGAGCTGCACGTTCTTCTTGCCGGTGACGCGGATCTTCTCGGCATTGAGAACGATCACGAAGTCGCCGGTGTCAACATGCGGCGTATACGTGGGCTTGTGTTTGCCCTGGAGGATGACCGCGATGCGCGCGGCCAAGCGCCCCAGAACCAGGTCCGTGGCGTCCACGACGTGCCACTGGGCCTTAAGTTCACCTGCTTTCGGCAGGTAAGTGGTGGTGCTCATCGTCCGTATCCTATTCTGAATCAAAAAGTTCCTGCGGTTCCGGCGCAGGACCCATGTACAGAGAATCT
>JAKORQ010000358.1 GCA_029777755.1 Planctomycetota bacterium | reverse complement strand
GAGGCTCCGCGGGCTGAGCCGGAGGGCGAAGGAACGCTCAGGACCATGGGCATGCGGACGATGGGTCTCGACGGAGACCCGCCGCCGGAAGAACCGGAGGCCGTGGAGTGCGACGTATGGGTAGATCTCGACGGCAACCCATGCGCATGGAGCCCAGTAGGGTCAGGTGTGATAGCCATCGAGATTGGCGAGAAAGACGAAGATGCTCCAGTAGATGTATACCAGGCGCTGCGTGATGCGCAGAGGGCGAACAAGAGCGCCGAGGAGCGGATTGCGGAGCTGGAGCAAATGGTAGCTAGGCTGGCTGCAGCTATGGCGGAGTAGAGGGATGCGGGGGTGGTGAGATGCCGCTTGAATTGGCCGATTACGGCGTGGTGATCTTTGCGCTTGGGATGATCGCGTGGATAGTGGTGGCTGTGTTCGCGCCGAAAAAACAGGATCCCAATCTGGCCGGGATCATCAAGGACAATACCAAGGCCTTGACGGAGTTATCGGCTGTGATTGAGCAGCAGGGACAGATGCTCCAAGCGCAGGGACAGGCGCTGCAGGAGTTGACCAAACTATTCAATGACCTGCGACTGGAGGTTGTCAGGAAGGTGGGGTAATAGATGGGTACGCAGCTTAGCCCGCATTTCAATGAGGACGAATTTCGCTGCCGGCATTGCGGGCAGCTGCCCGCCGAAGGCATGGCGCCGGAGCTAATCACGAAACTGGAAGTCGTGCGTGCGATGGTCGGCAAACCGTTAATAATCACCAGCGGCTATCGCTGTCCAACCCATAACAAGGCCGTGGGCGGAGCAGCTAAGTCTCAGCACGTGCTCGGCACAGCCGCGGACATATCTGCGCGCGGCATCGGAGTGGACGAACTCGCCCGTGCTGCGGAGCGAGTGGGCTTCGGCGGGGTGGGACTATATCATCGGCAGCATTTCGTGCATGTTGATGTTCGGCCGGGCAGGGCCCGGTGGTAACCCATAGTTGGAGGTGCTTGATATGACGTGGAGTCAATTTTGGGCGCAGGTGCTTGAGGCGCTGGTGCCGCTCGTGGCCATGGCGATTACGGTGGCCGTGTCGATGCTAGCCACCTGGCTACGGCGCCAGGCGGAGAAAGTCAGTCAGGAGGTTGTGCAAGAGTCGCTGCTGGCCGCG
>JAKORQ010000357.1 GCA_029777755.1 Planctomycetota bacterium | reverse complement strand
TCAATCTCGACAACGAGATCAGCTACATCGTTCGGGACGGTTTTCTTGACAGCGATTACAACCCGGTCAATGTCCGGCCCGGCGGCTTCTGGCACCAGTTCCTCGGCGAAAAGTACGGCATGGCCGCCAATCTGCCATATGGGCGCTCTTATCAGCACATCGAAGATGTCGCGCCGCCGCGCAGTGTGCCGGACTGCATCCAGCGCGACATCGCCTGGTACCTGGACTGGGTCGAGTTCAAGACGTGGGTGATGTGCCGCTATATTCGCGAGCTGCGCCAGATGCATGAATCCAACGGCGTGAAGGATGTGACCTTCGTGACCAATTTGAACCCCCATCTTCCCGAGGGCGTTCCCACCCGCATGCCCGACTTTGAAGAGGCAACCGGAGAAGGAGGGATGGTTGGTTACGACTTTTATCGCGGCGCCTTCATGAGTTACTCGGGATATCAGTCCATGGCCCGGGTTCTCAAGCTGATGAACGCGAGCCTGAGATACACCTGGTCGGCGGAATTCATGAGCGGCTCGTGGAACAAGGACATGACCAAGACCAGCCGCATCAGCGATGACCACATGCGATTCATGGCCCGCTGCGCCCTGGCCCACGGCTGCAAGGCCATCCAGTGGTTCATGTTCCACGATCGCGACTGCTGGGGCGACGCCCCGGTCTCCAGCCACGGTCATCGCCGGCCGAACTGGGAGGTCTTGCGCGAGACGCCCGAACTCTTGTTCGAGAAGATCGGCGATTGGGACCGCCTGACTCCCTGCTGCGATGTCGGCATTGTCTATGACCTGATCCACCACCAGCACACGGCGATCGGCGATCCGATGCCCTCCGCGGATGGCAACTTGCACATTGGCAAGCCTTCCGTGAACAACGTGGAGGCCGGTCGGGCCTCGCAGGAGTACATGGGTCTGTTCCGCCTGGTGGAGCATGCCGGGGTCCAGCCGGGCGTGATTGACATTCTGCACGATCCCACGGCGCTGAAGAAATACCCCCTGGTCCTGCTGCCGGGATCGCCACTGGTCCACGCGGAAACTGACGCGGCACTCAGGGATTATCTCACGGCCGGTGGGACTGTGATCCTTAGCGGCCCCTGGCCTACGTGCGATCAGCGGGGCGAAAAAATCCACTTCCTGGGCCTTGACCGTCCCGAGGAATCCAGTCCGGTGATCGAGATCGCTGTCGGCAAAGGCCGCCTCATCTGGCACCGTGACTACCTGGCCGGGGCGCAGGCCGAACAGGATTCGATGCCCGCCATCGACTTCGTCAGGAAGCACATCGACCGTCATACCGCGGCCGTCCGCATTGCGCCGGCGGAGACCGTCTCCTGGGTTGACTGGAAGGATGGTGGCGGCCTCTCCACTTACCAGCAGCCGCGTAATCTCGGATCAGCCATTCTGCACCGGAGCGATAAGGAATCGGTACTGTT
>JAKORQ010000356.1 GCA_029777755.1 Planctomycetota bacterium | reverse complement strand
GGTCCGACGTGGAAGACCGGGTGAGGGGACTTCAGAGCGGTGCGGACGACTACATGATCAAGCCATTTGCGTTTTCCGAGATCGTGGCGCGGATCCAGGTGCAACTGCGCAGGGTATCCGCTCATCAGATGGCTCCGGAGCCCACGGTGCTGAAGGCAGCGGATCTGGAGGTTGATCTGATTCGCCGGAAGGCAGTGCGCGCCGGCGTGCGGCTGGACCTCACCGTCAAGGAATTCAACCTGCTGGCGCTCCTGCTCCGCAGGCAAGGCGAGGTGCTGTCGCGCACGGAGTTGGCATCGAAGGTGTGGGATATGAACTTCGACAGCGAGACCAATGTGGTGGAGGTTGCGGTGCGCCGCCTGCGGATGAAGGTCGACCAGCCGTTTCCGTTTCCGTTGATACACACGGTGCGCGGCATCGGCTACGTGCTGGAGGATCGGTCGCCATCATGAATGCTGCCCCGGCGGCCCCCAACCTGGGGCGGCGGCTCTCCCGTTGGCTCGCGGTACTCTCGATGCTGGGCCTGGGCGGGGTGAGCCTTGCGGTCTATCTTGTGTTCGACACCACGCTGGCGGCGCGCCAAAAGGAGATGCTCGTCCAGAAGCAGCAGGCGCTGATCCATGTGCTGTCGGATGTCAGCGAGGAGCACCGCAACAAGTCCCTGGACCACATGCTCAGCGATTTTCTGGCCGGGCATGATGATTATTCGATCCGGATCGTGGGGGCAGGGGGCGCGGTTCTCTACGACAGCCTCAAGTTCGCCCCGGGTGAGAGGCACACGCTGGAGCGCACTTTCGATGTCGTCCTGGCCTTTCCTTCCAGCGGCGAGCCGATGGCGGCCAAGGCGACCCTGATCATGGATAGGCGGCCTGACGATGCGCTGTTGCGTGCGCTGGCATGGACGCTCCTGGCATCCATGGTGGCGGGTGCCCTGGTCCTGTCGCTGGCAGGCATGTTCCTGATCCGCAGGGGCCTGCTGCCCATTCGCTCGCTGGTCACCCAGATCAGTGAGCTGTCTCCCAAGGATCTGACCCGGCGCCTGGACGGAGCGCTGCCCGAGGAACTGATGCCGCTGGTCACGCAATTCAACGCGTTGCTGGATCGGCTTTCGGACGCATACCGTCAGTTGGAGTCTTTCAATGCGGACGTGGCGCATGAAATGAATACACCGCTGGCCACTTTGATCAACAGCTCGGAGGTAGTGCTGCGCAAGCCGCGCACAGTCGAGGAAATGCGGGAGGTGCTGGAATCCAACCTGGAGGATTTGCAGCGGCTCGCGGGTATCGTCGGGGACATGCTTTTTCTTTCGCGAGCAGACAGAGGCGCCGGAACCCGCGAAACTGCCGTCTGGAGTCTGGCTGAAATCGCCAGCGAAGTCGCCGAGTTTTACGAAGCAGTGGCGCTGGATACGGGATTGACGCTGGAAGTACAGGGCGATGCATGGGCCCGGATCGATGCCCCGCTCATGCGCCGTGCGCTATCCAACCTGTTGAGCAATGCCACGCGCTATGCCGATTCCGGGTCCTCGGTGATCATCAGAATCGAAACCCGGATGGTCGGCGGGCATTCCGAAGCCGTCGTCGCCATTTCCAACAT
>JAKORQ010000355.1 GCA_029777755.1 Planctomycetota bacterium | reverse complement strand
GCAATCCCCTGAGAGCCCGTCTTGCTCGCCACCATCAGCGGCAGCGTCTTGGCGTAGCTTGAGGTCAGCAGCGCGGCGAAGAAATATTCGTTCCAGCACAGGATGACGGAGAGGATGAAGGCCGCCACCATGCCCGGCAGCGCGATCGGCACGATGATGCGGAAGAATGCGCCCCAGGCCGAGCAGCCGTCCACCAGTGCTGCCTGTTCCAGTTCCTGCGGGATCGAGTCGAACTGGTCCTTCATGATCCAGATGACGATTGGCAGCACAGAGAGCGTGTAGATGAGGATGAGCCCGATCATCGAGTCCAGCAGCGCCAGTTCCTTGTAGAGCACCAGGAACGGCATCGCCAGAACCACCGGCGGCAGGATGAGCTGCGAGAGGAAGAAGAACGAGATGTCGCGGTTCTTCCAGATCTTCCACTTGTACTGGAAGCGGCTGAGGCCATAGGCCGCCGTCGAGCCCAGCACGAGGGCCAGCAGCGATGCGCCGACCGATGCCTGGACCGAGTTCCAGAAGCGTTTCAGGAATTCCGTGCGCGGTGTGGACTCGGTGAAGATCGTGTCCGGCGAGAGGCCGATGGCGCGCAGCCCCAGCCAGGCGGGCTTGAAATCCACCCAGGGGATGATGTGGCCCATCTGCACGTCCTTCGCCACCTTGAAGGTGGTGCTGAAGGTCCAGTAGATCGGGAACAGCGCGATGATGGTCCAGACGATCAGCGCGGTATAGATCAGGATGCGGGATAGGCTGCGCGGCATCAGGCGTGCCTCTGCATGAAGCGGTTGGTGGCCCACAGCAGGAGCGCGATGAAGACGATGATGAGGATCAGATAGACTTCGGCGATCATCGTGCCATAGCCGACGTTGGAGCGGTCCTTGTATTCGCGGAAGATGAAGCTGGAGATCGTGTCCGTGGCGCCGCCGGGGCCGCCGGAGGTGGTGTTGATGACGATGTCGGCGAGCTTCAGCTGGAAGATGACGCGCAGCACGATGGTGGTGAGCGAGACGGGCAGCAT
>JAKORQ010000354.1 GCA_029777755.1 Planctomycetota bacterium | reverse complement strand
CCGCCTCCAGCCTTTAAAATAGAGTTGACTTTGCCGAATCGCAGTATAACCTGATTTGTAGTGTAATCAGCCTGTGTCTGCGATTCTTTTCGCAACAAGAGAATATTCGCAGGCACTGCTAAGCAACCATCCCGCAGCATCCGTGTGTCCCGGATTACTGCGGTTTTTTTATGCGCCATGGACCGGGAAGGGTGTCTCAAGTGCCAGGCGTATCCGGCATAGCCTTGTTCCCCTACAATCCCCACCGGAAGGAGACTCTCGATGCGCAGGTTTGTTGTTATCTCGGCGGCGGCGATGTGGGTTGGCGGGTGCGTGGCGTGTGGGCACAAGGAGTGCCCGGTCTGCAATCCGCCCAGGCAGGGGGTTGATGCCATCAGCGCCGCTGTCGGGACGCCGGTTCAGGTCTATCCCATGCCCGCCGCCGAGTTGGCCAAGCATCTTGAACGCGCCCTGGTGGAACAGGGGTTCACCATCGTCTCCTCAGAAGGTGGCGTGATCCAGACCGACTGGAAGAGCTATCCCGGCGAGTTCCATATCGCCCGCCGGTGGCAGGAACGCTCACGATTCCGCGTCACGGTTATACCGGATGTGGCCAATCCCACCACGCATTCGCGCTTTGAGGTGGCCGAGGAAACCCAGCGGCGCTCAAATGACAAGGCGAAATGGGAAGAAGCTGGCCGACGCCTTGAGCGCGCCGGCCAGCTCCATGGTTCAATTGCTCCTGCGGTTTCCAACTAGACCTTCGCCAATGCCTGCTCGAGGTCGGCGATCAGGTCGTCGACATGCTCGATACCGACCGAGATGCGGATGAGGTTCTCGGTGATGCCCATCTTCAGGCGGGCATCCTCCGGCACTGACACGTGCGTCATGGTCGCGGGATGCTCGATGAGCGACTCCACGCCGCCGAGGCTCTCGGCCAGCGTGTGCAGCTTGACGTTGGAGAGCAGCGCGAAAGCTTCCTTGCGCCCGCCCTTGACCTTGAAGGAGAAAGTGCCGCCGTAGCCGGTCATCTGTCGCTGCGCCAGTTCATACTGCGGATGCGACTTGAGCCCCGGGTGCAGCACCTGCTCGATCTTGGGGTGCTTCTCCAGCCACTGGGCGATCGCCAGAGCATTGCGATTGTGGGCCTCCATGCGGATGGCCAGCGTCTTGATGCCGCGCAGCACCAGGAAGGCGTCCTGCGGGCCACAACAGGTGCCCAGGGCGTTCTGGTGGAAGTAGATGCGCTCGGCCAGCGCCGGATCCTTCACGACGATCGCGCCGCCGACCACGTCGGAGTGGCCGTTGATGTACTTCGTGGTGGAGTGCAGCACGATGTCCACGCCCAGGTCCAGCGGCCGCTGGAAGTAAGGCGAGAGGAAGGTGTTGTCAGTGACGGTCAGGGCACCTCTCTCGCGGGCGATGTCGGAGATTGCCTTCAGGTCCAGCAGGTTCATCAGCGGATTGGTGGGCGTCTCGGTCCACAGTGCCCGGGTGTTGGGTTTGAAGGCCGCCTTGAGCGAGTCAAGGCAGCGCATGTTGACGAACTCCACCTCGATGCCATGCTTGGCGACCACGCTGGTGAGCAGGCGATAGGTGCCGCCGTACAGGTCATCATGCACGAGGATGTGATCCCCGGCCGAGAAACTGGCCAGCAGCGTGGCCTCGGCAGCCATCCCGGTACCAAAGGCGAAGCCGGCGGTTCCACCCTCCAGTGCGGCGATGGTATCCTCCAGCGCCTTGCGGGTGGGGTTGCCCGAGCGGGAGTAATCGAACTTGCCCGGCTCGAGAATACCCTTGAAGGCGAAGGTGGAAGTCTGATAGATGGGAGTCATGACCGCGCCGTAGGCCGGATCAGGACCGCCATGACCGTGAATGGCAATAGTTTGAAATTTCATAAGCAGATGATTCCTATCTGGTTTGTAGACTTTTATGCGACCAAGCAGACTCTGTCAATGAAGTCGCCTTCCTGGTGGCGGCCAGTTTGGCGCTAAGGACGGCGCTGGTAATGATTTGCGACAAGTATAGGAATCGTCGCAAAGAAATTTCACGAATCAATTGTTTCCCAATTGTTAGCCTTCTATATTTTTCTCGTGCTGAGCGGACTGTTCTGGTGTGGCTTCCGGATGGCACACCGCCGCTCAAGAAGGATCCTCGCCTCAGGGATGAGATTGGAGTCTGTATGCGCAAGGTACTTGCAAGTGTAGCGCTGGCAGCTGCCCTCGCCGCACCTGGGTTTGCTTACGCTGATGAGGCGGAGGCGGGAGATCTCAAGCTCTCTATCGGGGCGGATTTCGTAAGCTCTTACGTTTTCCGCGGGTATGAACAGCAGGACTCTGGATACATCGTCCAGCCGTTTGCGCAGGTGGCGGTTGTCGCCTACTCGAGCGATCAACTGACCATCACGCCGTACATCGGCAACTGGGCGAGCATCCATGAAAGGGGCGAGCCGGGCGACGGTCATTTCTACGAGGATGACATCTACGCCGGGATCGACTTCGAGTTCAATTACTTCACGCTCGGGCTGATATACACCTGGTATACCTCGCCCGATGATGCCTTCGAGGACATCAAGGAAATCGGCATCAAGCTCTCTTATGACGATTCCCGCGAGGCCGAGGGCCTGGGCCTGCCGTTCCAGCTCAATCCTTACATCGGATGGTACTTTGAGACCTCCGACAAGGGTGGGCCGCAGGACCAGTACGTGGAGATCGGCATCTCGCCCTCTTTCGAGATTGCCAATACCCCGCTGACGGTGAGCTTCCCGATCGCACTGGGCCTGAGCCCCGATGGTTTCTACCTCGATTCCAGCGGCAGCAATGAGCCCGTCGGTTACGCGTCGTTTGGCGCGTTTGTGACCTACTCGATCCCGGTCAGCTATGGCGACTGGTCGATCTATGGCGGCGTGAGGTACTACCTGCTGAACGCCGACAGCGTCCAGACGGCCGCCGGCGAAGATCGCGACGATGAGTTCTCCGCTACTGTCGGAATTCTCTTCGAAATGTAATCACGGCGCAAGGCTGTGAAGAAAAACCAGGCCGGCCGCGTGCAAACATCACGCGGCCGGCTTTTTTTCTATAGCTGCTCAACTTCAAGTGGAGCGGCTTGTCCTGCACACCTCAGGAAGTCGGATTGCATGACGTTTGCCACGAGTAGCATCCACAACGACCGGCATCGAGAGGTCAACACTGTCGAGGTTACGCTTTGCGGTAAAAAAGGGGTGTACGTCGAACCTCCCTGACCCTGATCGAATATTCGCCGAGGATCCCCATAGCTCCCGCAGTTCCGGCGGAACTGCTCTACTGATCCCGCCAGTGCCTTTGATCCCGAAGTAATCCCCGTCGAGCCCCCTAGCCTCCCGCGGGCTGAGACCGCCCGCTCCACTTTGGGTGGAACTGCTCCAGTGAAAAAAAGGGATCGAGTACGTAGCTCAAGGATGCGGGCGAGGACGCCCGCGCTCCCATGATTTCCCTTCGTCGCTCAGTCGCTTCGTCACTCCGCTATCTTCAGGTCTCTCTCACGCCCGCGGGCGCGATGCCCCCATGATAAGCCCCACTGCCACCAATAGCGCGCCGATCCCTGAGGCGTACAGTCGCTGCCGGGGAGTGCCAAAGAGGCGGTTGAGCAGGGTGTCGGCCGGCTTGTATGGTTCCACCTTCGGCGGCGGCGGAGTCTTCACCAGCTTGAAGACCGAGGAGTTGTCCTGCGCGTGGCGACCTTCCAGTTCCAGCACCGCCGCCCCTTCGCGGATCATCTTCATCTGCCGCTGCGCCAGCCGCTCGACCAGGTTGGCATCGGTCTTGAGGCGCTCGAGAAACTCCTGGTTGGTACTGGCCTGCCGCTGAAGGTACTCCAAATCCATCTGCAGCTTGTTTCGCTGCCAGGCCATCTGGCGGTTCTCCTCCACCTGCCCGACGATCAGCGAGCAGGCGATCAGGGCGATACCCAGGCACATTGTCGGCAGCGTCCACCAGCCGCCGCTGCTCTGCGATTTCCCGGCCGGTGGAAGAGGTGAGGATGCAGTCTCCTGCGATTCCATGATCTGCTGCGATTCTGCCGCCAGTTGGTCCGCCATCGCCGGCATTATGCCATTGCCCGGAGGCTAAATCCAAGCACGCAATTTGCCCTCGCGCAGGCGGCTCACAGTGTATCTGTAAGAAAGCACCTACATGCCAGCGAGGTAGCTGGATTGCCGGCGGAAGGCGGCCGGCCCAATGCCGCGCAAACGCTTGAAGGTGCGCGAGAAGTGATAGCGATCGCAGAAGCCGGCCATCTGCGCCACCTGCTCCATCTTCATGTCGGTGAAGTGGAGCTGCATGCATGAGTGATCGATTCGCTTTCGCAGGTATACCGCCTGCGGCGAACTGCCCGTCTGCTCGCGGAACAGCCGCAGGAAGCTGTTGACGCTCATCTGGGCGATCTCGGCGAGTTGGATATTGCTCAGCGGCTGCTGCAGGTGAGCATCCATCGCCTTGAGCACGCGATGGATGCGCGGATCGCTGGGCGTGGGACGAATCGCCTCTGGCGGCAAGGCGCACAGCGTCGCGTGGATCAGCGATAGCGCCATGAGCGTGGAACTGCGCTGCTCGACTTCGCCGGAGGCAAGGGCGGCGGCCATCTGCCGCAGGTCGCCGCGCACCGGGCGATGGTAGACGCCCGGCAGTGCCGCATCCAGCGGGCTGCCGACGAGGAAATGTATGTACAGGTGCCGTGGCCGGTGGGCACATTTCGCGGTGAAGGCGGTGTCGGGCGGGATGATCACCAGGCGATCGGGGCGCAGCGGCGTCCTGTTGGATTTCCACACAACTTCAGCGCCGGGCGCAGCGTTCCAGTACAGGCGCCAGTACGGTGCGGAAAAGCTGTAGTTCTCCCACTCCTCAGGCAGATTCATGGCGTTGATCGTCAGTATCCGCACCGACGGGCTGTTGTAGGTGGCTTCCATGGCGATGGTGCGAATATACACAAAACGGTGCTGCGGTTCATTTAAGCGCCCCGGCCGCCGACGTAGGCTGTTGCTCGTCCAATACATAAGGAGACGTTGATGCTCGAGGTTCTCAAGACACCCGGGGACACTTCCTGGTTCACGCGCGATCGCTTTGGCATGTTCATCCACTGGGGACTGTACTCGCTGGCCGCCCGCCATGAGTGGGTGCAGCACAACGAGAAGATCCCCAATGACGTGTACGAGAAGTACTTCAAGCACTTCGACCCGGACCTTTACGATCCTTCCGTCTGGGCGAAGGCCGCGAAGGACGCGGGCATGAAGTACTTCGTGATCACCACCAAGCACCACGAGGGGTTCTGCCTGTGGGACAGCAAGTTCACCGACTTCAAGGCGACCAACACGCCGGCTGGCCGCGACCTGCTGCGCCCCATGGTCGAGGCGTTCCGCAAGGAAGGTTTGCGCACGGGCTTCTACTACTCGCTGATCGACTGGCACCATCCTGACTTCGTGCTCGACCCGCACATCGGGCCATATCGGGATCATCCTGACCGCGAGAAGATGAACCAGGGCCGCGACATGGCCCGCTACGCCCAGTACATGCGCGACCAGGTGCGCGAGCTGCTCACCGGGTATGGACCGGTGGACATCATGTGGTTCGACTTCTCCTATCCCAAGCCGGATGGCAGCGGCAAGGGCCGCAACGACTGGGAATCGGAGAAGCTCTACAAGCTGGTGCGCGAGCTGGCGCCCAACATCATCCTCGATGATCGCCTGGACCTCGAGGAAGGTTGGGATGTCAAGACGCCCGAGCAGTTCACGCCGCGCTCGTGGGTCACCTTCAAGGGCACGCCGGTGGTGTGGGAAGCCTGCCAGACATTCTCCGGCTCCTGGGGCTATCACCGAGACGAGACGAGCTGGAAGAGCGTGGCGCAACTGGTGGAGATGCTCGTCGACACCGTCTCCAAGGGCGGCAATCTGCTGCTCAACGTCGGGCCGACCTCGCGCGGCGAGTTTGACTATCGCGCCCTTGAGTCGCTGCAGGGAATCGGCGAATGGATGAAGCGCCACTCGCGCTCGATCTACGGCTGCACGGCCGCGCCGGCCGACATCCCCACCCCGCAGGATTGCCGCCTGACGTACAACCCGCAGACCAATCGGCTGTACGTGCACCTGTTCACATGGCCATTCAAGTACATCTATCTCGACAAGCTGGCCGACCGCGTGGAATACGCCCAATTGCTCAACGACGGCTCGGAGCTTCCGCTGGTTCCCACCGACTGGACGGCCAACGCCGCCAGCGAACACGGTAGCCGCGATAACACCCTGGTGCTGCAGCTGCCCACACCCAAGCCACCGGTAACCGTGCCGGTGATCGAGCTGTTCCTGAAGAAGTAGGGACAGTTGACGAGCAAGTGAACAGACCCCGGGATACGCAAGTCTCCCGGGGTTGTTCTTTTCATGGGGAAAAAGCACGAACCGAAGAAGCGACGAAGGGAAAAGTAAAGCGGTTCCGCCCGCTCCGCTTTAGGTGGAACCGCTCTCATTCTGGAAACCGATCAATCCATCGGCGCCCAGCACCTCACTCGGCCGCGACCTTCAGCGCCTCTTCCAGTTTCACCGTGCCCTCGTAAAGCGAGCGGCCGATGATGCATCCCCAGGCGCCGGTCTTCTTCGTCTCGCGCACGTGATTGATGTTGCCGATGCCTCCTGACGCGATCACCGGTACCTTGCCGGCCTGCGCCAGCCTGGCAGTGTTTGCATAGTTCGGGCCGGTCATCATGCCGTCCTTCGCCACGTCCGTGTACAGCAGTGCCCCCAGCGGCCAGTCGCTCACCTGCCGCGCCAGTTCCTCGGCCGACACGTTGGTGGTGTGCGTCCAGCCGCGCGTCGCCACCATGCCATCCTTCGCATCCACCGCCAGGATCAGCCGATCGCTCATCTCAGGCTGATGGCACAGTTCGCGGAACCAGTCCCAGGCCTCCAGCGCCTTCGTTCCCACCACCACGCGCTGCGCGCCAGCGCCCAGCAGCGCCTTTACATCGTCCGTGCTGCGCACGCCACCGCCCACCTCAACTGACACATCAACAGCCGCGATAATCTTCCTGATCAACTCGACCTGCGCCGGCCGGCCTTCCTTCGCGCCATCAAGATCAACAATGTGGATCCACTTCGCGCCGGCCTGCTGAAACTGCTGCGCGGTCTCGATGGGATCGACGGCATAGTTGAGCTGCTGTGAGTAATCTCCCTGGCGAAGACGCACAACCTGGCCGCCGCGGAGATCGATGCTGGGGATGATGGTGAGGCTCATGGCGGGCCGAATTTTACCGGCGCAGACCGCTTGAGCAACCGTATTCGGCCGCGAAAAGTTCCCTTGTCGCTCTCGCCTGGAGGGCACGGCAACAGCCTGGTCAGCCAGTCTCGGGGAGACCAGGACATCGGAGGGAGGGAAGAAGAGGATGATTCCATTTGAGATTCTTGAAGTGCGCCTGCTGCTGGCGGCCGACCCAACAGTTTACGAACAGTACATGCTCTACCTGGTCAACCGGGCGCGAGCCAATCCTGCCCTTGAGGCCGCAAGTTTCGGCATCGACTTAAACGAAGGTGTCCCGCCTGACCAGCTCATCAGCGCTGCGCCAAAGCAGCCGCTGGCGTTCAATGGCTTTCTCAATGAATCGGCCGACGCCCATTCGCTGTGGATGCTGGAGACTGACATTTTCGATCACACCGGGATCAACGGCTCTGATCCCGGCGATCGCGACGCGGCCGCGGGCTATAACTTCGTCCCACCCTACGCCTGGGGAGAGAACATCGCCTACAGCGGCTTCTACACGCACCTGCCCGAGCCGATCATGACCATCGAGCGGCTGCACGGCAACCTGTTCGTGGATGAGGGCATTCCCGATCGCGGACATCGCCTGGTGATGCTCAACGATTTCTTTCGCGAGATCGGCATCGGCATCGCGCCCGGCAATTTCGCTGGCGCCCAGGTATGGATGGTGTCGCAGGAATACGCAACGACGGCCGGCAACCCCTTTATCACCGGTGTTGTCTGGGCCGACACCATCGACGGTAACGGCATCTTCTCCCCCTTCGAGGGGCTTGGCGGCGTGACTGTCGAGGCAACCTCACTTGCCGATGGCGCTTTCTTCCAGGCCATCACATGGGACGCCGGAGGCTACAGCCTCCAGGTTCCTCCCGGCCAGTACAGCGTGCGGGCATATGGCGGAGACCTGAGTTCCCCGATGGAGTACGGCACTCTCACCATCGCCGGCGAGAACGTGCTGGCCGACTTCAACGCGAGCACCCTGATCGACATGCCGTCACTGACCGAGTCTGGCGTTCTGCTGATCATCGGTACGCCGGGCGATGACCTCATCGCCGTGCAAGACCTGGGCGATCGCGTGCGCGTGGTGCGCAACAGCAGTACGATCGATTTCGCCAAGGGAAGAGTGAATGCCATCGAGATTCACGCCGGCGGCGGGGATGACTACATCGACATCGGCCCAGGGCTGCCCGTCGCTGGCATCAACGGCAACGAGGGAAACGACACCATCATGGGTGGGTCGACGATAGACTATATCAACGGCGGTGATGGCGATGACGTCATCAATGGACGATTTGGTGATGACTCGATCGATGGTGGCGATGGCCACGACATGCTGTTCGGCCGGGCCGGCAATGACACCATTTTCGGCGGCAAGGGTCGCGACACCATCTACGGCGGCAATCACAACGACCTGTTGTACGGCAACAATGCGGCCGACCAGATCTTCGGCGAGGAGGGTAACGACACCATCGTCGGCGACGAGAACTTCGACACGCTCAACGGCGGAGCGGGTGACGACACCTTCTTAGCGCTCGATAGCGCGTTGGATGTGATCGACGGCGGCGATGGCACGGACTTCGCCGAGGTCGATCCCCTGCTGGACGTCGTGGTGAATGTGGAGCTGTAGCGGCCGGCACTATAGCTGCTCGACTTCAGGTGGAGCGGCTTGTCTAGAGCCGCGGGACTTTGAATCAGCAGAAGTCTGCCCAGGAAGCATTCCCACTGACCGGCATCAAGAGGTCGATGCTGTCCTGGTTGCCGCGTCTCTAGGTTGCCCTGGCTCTGATCGCACGTTTGTCGAGGATCACCTTGCCTCCGGGCGGGCGCAGACCGCCCGCTCCACCTACGGTGGAACCGCTCTAGGGCACCAAGGCACGAAGGAAGAAGAAGAGCGACAAAGGGAACGTTTGCGCGCACCTGAACGACTCTCGATGCCGGTCAAACTGCATTAAGTTCGGGGTAGTCTTCCGCCGACCCTCAGCCCGCGGCCTGTATGGACTACAGACACGCCACCAGCTTGTCGATCTGCTCCCTGGTGCGCTTCTCGGTGAGCGCCACCAGCAGGCAGTTCTCCAACTCGGGATAGTCTTTCCCGACTGCGTAACCGGCAATTATGCCTTCACCAGAAGCGCGCTTGATGACGTCCTGGACCGAAGGCAGCTCGACCAGCACCTCATTGAAGAACGCCCGGCCGGGGAACTTGAGCTTTGCTCCGCGCTTCTGTGCCTCGGCCGCGAAATAGGCGGCCTTGTTGTGGCAGAGCTGCGCCACCTCGGCCAGCCCTTCCGGCCCCATGGCGGCAAGATAGACACTCGCACGCAGCGCCATCAGGCCCTGGTTGGTGCAGACGTTGCTCGTGGCTTTCTCCCGGCGGATATGCTGCTCGCGCGTCTGGAGCGTAAGGCAGAACGCGCGATTGCCATCCACATCCACGGTTTGCCCCACCAGTCGCCCGGGCATGCGGCGCATGAACTGCTCCTTCGCCGCGAAAATCCCCAGGTATGGCCCGCCAAAGGAAAGCGGAATCCCCAGCGGCTGACCCTCGGCCACCGCGATCGTCGCGCCCTGGTCGCCCGGGCGCTTCACGATCCCCACGCTGATCGGGTTGAACGACTGGATAATCGCCGCCCCGCTATCCTTCGCCAGCTCGGCGACCGCCTTCACATCCTCCATGATCCCCAGGAAGTTGGGCGACTGCACCACGATGGCGGCCGTGTCGGCCGACAGCTTGCCCTTGAGATCATCCAGGTCAGTGGCGCCATCCTTCATCGCCACTTCCACCGGCATCACCGGTAGGTCGGAGAAGTAAGTCTCGATCACCCGGCGATAGTCGGGATTGATGGCGCGGCTGAACAGAACCTGTCGACGCCCGCTGGCATTGGCTGCCATGAGGATGGCCTCGGCCAGCGCCGTCGCTCCCTCGTACATGGAGGCGTTGGCGATATCCATCCCCGAGAGCTGGCAGATCATCGTCTGGAACTCGAAGAACGCCTGCAGCGCCCCCTGCGATGCCTCCGGCTGATATGGCGTATATGCGGTGACAAACTCGCCCTTGTTGGCAAGCGCGTCCACCACGGAGGGGATGAAATGGTCGTACGCACCGGCGCCGGCGAAGCAGACCTTCTCCGCCCCGCTGTTCTTCTTTGCAAGGGCGGTCAGGTGCTGCTGGAGCGAAAGCTCGTCCATCGCGGCCGGCAGGTCGAGGGCCCGGCCAAGCTGCAACTTGCTCGGGACCTGCTTGAGCAAATCCTTCATGCTCGCTGCGCCTACCGCCTCAAGCATGGCCTGCCGCTGCTGCTGGGTGATCTGGGTGTAATCCATGGGAAATTAGTGGCCCGCGGCCTTTTCGTACTGTTCGCCTGGGAGCAGCTTCTCCACGCTCTCCGGATCCGACACCTTCACCTTGATCATCCAGCCGGCGTCAAAGGGATCCTGGTTAACCAGCCCGGGGTTATCGTTAAGGGCCGCGTTGATCTCCACCACCTCACCATCAACGCCGCACATGAGCTCAGCCGTTGCCTTCACTGACTCAATCTCGCCAAATGCCTTGCCGGCCGAGACTTTCGTACCAACGGCGGGCAACTGCACGTAGGTGATGTCCGTCAGTTCATCGGCGGCAAACTGGGTAATGCCGATGGTGACCACATCCCCATCGAGCTTGTGCCACTCGTGTGTCTCAAGATATTTCCGGTCGGCCGGTACGCTCATGTTTCATTCCCTTTCCTAAACCAGAGCCGCATTCTATCCACCTGCACCAGCCAAGCCAGCATCGGCCCGGTTCACGGCGAACGACGGCCGCTCGCTGTGCGTTCCGGAAGCACGACGGCGAAGCAAACTGATGCAGTCGGCCGGTCGCGGCATTAATTAATACGGAGGGCGGCTGACTTAGACCACCATCGCCTGCATCTCGCTGGATACACGGCCGGGCATCCGCTCCAGCCGAGTGGCCATGGTGCCGCGATCGAGATATGTGCCGCTGAGCCAGAGGATCGAGTTGCGATGCGCCTGGATCGACCGCGCCACCTCGGCCACGGCCGACGCCTGCCGGGCAGGATCGATGTAATACCCGCTGCAGCAGATTTCCTGGGTCATCATGCCGATGGCGCAAAGCGAGATACTGGAGCGCCCGCCGGGCCTGATCCCCCAGGTATCCAGCATGCACAGGATCTGCCCGGCCAGGTCGTTGCCATCGCAGATGAAGGCAGTGGTGTTGTCCTCCAGCGCCTCCCCGAGCTGCTCTGGCGTGAGAGTCTCGACGATACCGTTTCCATAGCGACGAGCGGCCTGCGACAGGCCATTGAGGACGGCCGTGCTGCCCTGCATATCCAGCGCCGCCAGCCGCGAATGGCCGGCGAGCAACAGGTCCCTGCCCAGGTTGAACGCCGCCAGGTGCCGGTCCAGCAGCGCGGCATGCGTGGAGTGATGCTGCGGAAGATGATCTGTCTCGATCACCGGGATGCCGCGCAGGGCAAGCTGGCGATACAGGTCGGCCGACGAGTTGGCCGAGCAGTTCACTACCAGCGAACACTGCGCGACCACGGACGGGCGGAGAGCTTCTTCCTGTGTGATTATTCGAGACTCGCCATTGAGCTTGAGCAGCTCGGCGATCAGCGGATTGGCATCTGCCGGGCCGTCGGCCACGATCAGCCAGCGGTTGTTGCGCAGTTCCTCAGGCATCTGACCGGCGACGTAGGTGCCGCGGCCGACGCTGCGTTCCAGCAGCCCCTCGGCCGCCAAGTCGTTAAGCGCCTTGGAGAGCGTCTTGGCGTTGACATGGAACCGCCTGGCCAGGGCGCGCTCCCCCGGCAGCTTGCCGGCCAGCTCGCCGGAGCGAATGGCGCTGCGGATGCGCTCGCGCAAGCGCTGAAACTTGTAGCTCAAAGCGGAATCACGAGACCGGCGTGCCCTCGCCGGCTGCCCCGAGACGGTATCCGAATCCATGGATCTCTCCTTGCCCATCCTTGGGCACGTTCTATTGAACCGCATATCCCGAGATGTGGCAAGTGTGGAAGTGGCGACGCGGAGAATCAGACAATAGTTGAGCCAAGAGGCACAGAGACACAGAGGTGATTAAACGTAGAGCAGATCTCCTGGGAGCGCGGGCGTCCTCGCCCGCATCTTCTGGGCGTCTTTGTGTATAGACGGGAGCGTGCCTGCTCAGTCTCTTCGTCGCTGCATCAGTAGATGATCGACCCGCCATCCGCCAGTGTCTTTCTCAGCACTACCGAGTCCACACGCGTTACGTCTGCGTCGGCACGGGCTGCCAGTGCCGCGGCCGTGCCGGCCGCCTCACCGGTCTGGTTCATATTCACCATCACCCGCACCGCCCCGAACGCCCCGCGGTCGCTGTTGATCATTCTCCCGGCCGTCAGCAGGTTCTTCACTGACCGGTGATACAGGCACCGATAGGGAACCTGGTAGAATGTCGGGTTGGTCGGTGTCGGTTCGCGCCAGCGGCCTTCCTGGTAGCGCTGGTTATGGGCGAAGACCTGTCGGCCATCGAGGTACTTGAACAGGAACCCGCCGCCCTCGGGCGCATGCACGTCGATGCGGTAGCTGCCGTTGGCGATCGCATCGTCGAAGCGCACGCCGTGCAGCAGTTCCTCTTCCTTCAGGCAATGCTCGGCCGCCACGATCCGCGTCTCACGGATGCCGATCACCGAGGGCAGTTGCACCAGCGCAACCTTTTCCCCCTGTGGGGTGTACTTGCGCATCATGTCCACCACGGCGCGGATGGTTCGCCGGCCTTCCATCTCCGCGTAGGTCAGGTCCTTCGCGTCGGCCGCGTTCACGTTGAACACGTGCGTCTGGGCGGCCATGAAGATGTTCGGCAGTTGTGGGATAGGTGAATCCCACCCGGAGTCCGGCGGCAGGCCGAACTCGGCCGCGTGATCGCGATAGATTTCGCCAAACCGCACGCCCTCCTGGCGGAAATGAAGGATCTTGGCGCACGGGGTCGGCGGCTGCAGATTCTCGCGAACAGTATAGGGCACCCCTGCCCGGGCAGCCACATCGCCATCGCCGGTCGCGTCGATATAAACACGGGCACGGATGGCTCCCCGTCCATCCTTGTTCTCCACCAGCATCGCGGTGATCCGCCCATCCTCCACCAGCGGCCGACAGCCAAACGTGTGCAGCATCGGCGTGATGTTGGGATGCTCCTTCACGAGCATGTCCAGCTCGATCTTGAGCTCCTCGGTGTTCATGCGATAGCCGACCGACTCATTGCCAACCGGCTCGGCTGCCCGGCGGGCCGCGAGACGATCCAGCACATGCTTTGTCAGCCCGCCGATGATCGGCTTCTTGAACTCGGTATCGAGAAGTGAATGCCACACCAGCACAAGGGCATTGGTCGCAACTCCCCCGAAACAGTTGGAGCGTTCAATCAGGACAACCGATGCCCCCAGCCGTGCCGCCCGAACCGCCGCAAACAGCCCGGTGCATGATCCGCCGACCACGCATACATCAACATCCGCCCAAACGGGCAACTCACGGGACGGTTCGACGATCGTATTAACAGAATCCATGACAAACTACGATCAGGCGCGACGGCGACGCAGGGCCAGGACACCCAGCGGGGCCAGCAGCGCCAGGGATGTCGGCTCGGGGACAGCGCTGATGGCCACCGCGCCGATCAGCACGTGCCCGTTTGAGTTGTTCTCCCTGATGGTGGTCGCCACGTAGGTGAAGCTAAGCACATCGCCAGGGTTGTCGGCCTGCGCAATGATCTCATACGCCCTGCCCGGCTTGGTCCCGCCGTCGTAGCTGAAGCTGTCATCCACGTAGGGGATCGCGCCGGCCAGCGAGGCGGTAAACTCGCCCACGGCGTAGAAGCCGCTGACAAACAACGTGACCTGGTATTGCTGAGTATCGGGCAGGACGACCGACACCTCCACGCCGCGATCCTGTATGCCGATGCCGGTATTGAAGGCGCCGGCGATGGTGACGCCGGCGGAAGACGTCGGCGATACGCCATCGGAGTAGGCGACCGATATCGATGTCTTGGTCGAGGAGCCACGCACCGAGCCGCCGCCGACCGCGGTGACATCGCCTATCAGGGCAGTCGTGTCGGCCATTCGGTTGGTGGGAGCCTGGGATGCAACGCCACTGGCGCTGCCGGAAGACCAGTAGGCCCAGTCGAGCTCGCCCAGCTCACTCAGGTTGGCCGGTGCGGGCACCGTGGTAATGGGTGTACCGGTGATAAAGGCCGCCGACGCCGAAGTAGAAAACAACGCACAGGCGGAAACGGCGGACAAAAGCGCTACGGCGGATACTTTGGCCCTCATGTATTACCTCCCGTTTCCTCAAATATATACAGCAAGCCCATCCAGACAAGGCATCTTCGGATCGCTTCCTGAAGCCGCGCCACACACAAAACACCCCTGCCGGTCCGATTCGTGCTATCATGCCAGGCATGTGCACGATCGCCCAAAAACTAGCGCTTAAGTACGAGCCGGTGGCCCTCATCTGGAGCGACCAGAAGCCCGAGGGCGCGTTGCAGTTTGAAAAAGGCCGCTGGGGATGCGTGATGGCGGCATTCGCGGCGGCCGCCGAGAAGGGCCGAACATACGCATTCGATGCCGAGACCTTCGGCTGCCCCGGCGGCGGCGTGGGACTGGGCTTCGGCAATGCCTACCTGCAGTTCATGGGCGGCGAAGAGGGGTTCTGCGGCTTCCTCTCCAGCGGAAACTCCGATACCCCCGAGGGAAGAGCACTCGTCGAGCAGGCCGCGAAGTTCATGCGCGGCTCGATGCTGGAGCATTTCGCCCATGGCGAGGGATATCGCAAGTCACCTGATGCAGTGCGCAAGTTCATCAAGGCACTGCCCATCATGCAGGTACCCACCCGATACGTGATCTTCAAGCCGCTCTCGCAGGTCAGGGAAAGCGACCAGGTGAAGTCCATCACCTTCCTGGCAAACCCCGACCAGATCTCGGCACTGACGATCCTGGCAAACTACGACGCCGACGACAACGAGCGGGTGATCATGCCGCACGCGGCCGGCTGCCAGTCGATCGGCATCTACGGCTATCGCGAATCGGCCAAGTCACAACGGCGCGCGGTGGTCGGCCTGGTCGATCCCTCGGCACGCAAAACCATCCGGCGGCTGGGCAAGGATCTGCTCACCTTCACCGTCTCGCCGGAAATGTACGCCCAGATGGAACAAGACCTGCCCGGAAGCTTCGTGGAACGGGAGACCTGGAAGTCGCTCGGGAATTGATGCGATAGGAAGCTACGAAGGGACACAGAGCGACGAAGGGACAGGTAAAGCAGTTCCGCCGGAGCTGCGGGCGGCAAGGTGATCTTCGGGCCAGTACGCTTCCGGAGCCAGGAGAAACGGAATATGCCCCTTGAGTTTCCTTCGTAACCACGAAGAAACGAAGCGACGAAGTACCTGCGATCGACATCGAACAAATTCGTCTCTTTCGTTTCTTCGTCGCTTCGTGGCAAGTGGGATGCAGGCGACGACGCCCGCGCTCCCGAGAGACCCGCTCTACACCTCTGTCTCCGTTGGTTCAATCTACCCTTTCACCAGCGCCATGAACTGCTCGTTGCCCGTTACCACCTTGCCGGCGAAGTCCACGCCGTCTACCCGGACGTCGCGCAGATCCACATCGGATATCTGGGCGCCGGCCAGGTTGCAGCGTACGAACCGAACATTGCTCAGTTTGCAGTTGCTCCAGGAGCTCTCGCCGCTGCCCTGCTTCGTCTCGCGGAACTCCACCCCGTTAAAGCTCACCTGCCGGAAACTCGACCGCGTGAAGCGATGATCCTGGAGGTCCACGTCGCTCCAGTTGCACTCCTCAAGCTTCACCTCCATCAGGGCAGAATCGAGCAGGGCAATGTCGGAGATGACGGATGCGGTCATCTCCAGCGTGGCGATGGTGCTGGAATTGAGCGCGCAGTCGGCCAGTCGCGATCGCCCCTTGAGCGAAAGATCGCGAATGGTGGAACCGTTGGCCGACAGATCCTCCACCACGCTCGCGTCGCCCAGGTGCAGGCGGGCGATCTTCGTGCCATTGAGTTCGCAGTCATGGATGCGGCTGGAGGTGATCTCCACGTCATCCATGGAGCTGCCGTTAAGCGTGCAGTCGCTCATGGCCGAGTCAACCAGGCGGAGATTGGCGATGGTGGCCGCCTGTAGCGCGTTGTGGCAGAAGCGCGAGCGCGTCAGCTTCACGCGCGAGAACTGCGAGACGTTGATGGAGTTATCCGAGTAAACGGCCGACTCCAGTATCGGCGGCTCGTAGCGCGAGATGGTGATGCTGTTCTCGCCATCGCGATGGTGAACCGCGCTCATGGCGCTTTTCACCGCAGCCTGCAAGGCGTCGGCGATCACCACGCCGCTGGTGCTTACCACGCCACGCACGGTGGCAAAGCGCGGTACGGAGAAGCTGGGCGTCGGCGGCGATTGCTCGCCGGGCGTCTCCTGCGCGCCCGATGACTGTTCCTGATCCGGCTCTGGTACACCCGGTACTGGCGGCACCGGGGGCGGCGGCGGAGCGGATCCCGCCCCCGGACGCTGGTCGGCCAGTGCCGCCAGCAGCTCCGCGGCCTGATTGGTGGTGAGCTTCCCCTGCTTTTCCAGTTCCAGTATGCGGAGAATCTCGTCCTTCATCCTGTCCTCTCCTGCCGACCCTTCAGTCGGCCAATTGCCTGCTCGTAGCTGATCCGTCCTCGCTCCAGGTCGCGCAACGTCTGCGAAACCTCGTCCTGGTCGTCATGCCCCCTTGGCGGCGGCGGGCTGTCGATCTGTAGCTTCTCCTTCAACTCCGCCAGGCGCGCCTTCACCGTGGGGTAGCTGACGCCCAGCGCCGATTCCATCTCGCGGATCCGCCCCTCGGTGTGAATGAAAATGCGCAAAAAGTGCAGATCGTCGTCATCCAGCGAAGCAAACTCATTGCTGACGAAGTTGGCCTCGATGCGAATGTCACATGCACCACACTCCAGCACGGTCGGCCGCAGCGGCCCGCCGCACGATGGACACCTGATGGACCCTCTTACTAGCGCCATGCAATATTTCTACTCATCTTCCGGAGATGGATCAATATATTCAATCTTCATCTTGAATTATTTAAGATGATGCAGCAGATGTGATGAATCAGGTAGTTTTCGCTATGCTCTTGCCCCGATTTATGAAGCGAGAGATTCGTCATATTCCCGTTTTGCTGAAGGAAGTGCTGGAGCTGACCAAGCCCAAGCCCGGCATGTTTGTGGTGGATTGCACGTTGGGACTGGCCGGGCACGCCCGTGAGCTGCTGGCGCGGATCAAGCCGGATGGCAAGCTCATCGGCATCGATTTTGACAAGCGCAACATCACCGAGGCCCGCAAGAAGCTGGATGAGGTCGGCGGCGACTATCACCTGCATCACGGAAACTTTGCCGGGCTTCAGCAGATCCTGGCCGAGCGGGGAATCTGGCGGGTCGACGCCATCGTCGCCGATCTGGGCGTCGCCAGCCCGCAGATCGATGACCCGTCGCGGGGATTTTCCTTTCGCTTCGATGGCCCGCTGGACATGCGCATGGACAACTCGCGCGGCCGGCCGGCCTCGGTACTGATCAACACCTTGAGCGAGCGCGAATTGACAGAGGTGCTGCTCGAGTATGGCGATGAAACCGATGCTCCGCAGATCGCCAAACTGATCGTGCAGCGGCGCAAGCGCCGCCCCATCGAGACGACGCGCGAGCTGATGGAGATCGTCTGCGAGGCCCGTGACTTCACGCTGGAGCGCGCCCGCGGCGCCAAGCTGCACCCGGCCACCCGCACCTTCCAGGCGCTGCGGATCCTCACCAACCGCGAGCTGGCCAACCTCGACAACCTGCTGCGCATCCTGCCGTCATGCCTGAATCCCGGCGGCATCGCCTGCATCATCAGCTTCCATTCAGGCGAGGACCGGCGTGTGAAGGATGCCTTCAAGCAGGGATTGGAGCAGCGGCTCTACAGCGAGATAAGCCCCGATCCGATCCTGCCGGGCGAAGAGGAGACGGCCGCCAATCCGCGCAGCAGGTCTGCCAAGCTGCGCTGGGCACGGCGAGCCGCGGAATAGACCGATCCCTACACGCAAGTGAAGCGGCTTGCCCTCAAGCCGCGGGACGAAAACTCGGCGCAAGTCCGCCCGAGCTGGATGCACGTTTACCGGCATCGAGAATCGTTCAGGGTCGGGGTTTGTAGAAACGTCCAAGCCGCGCCTGCCACGACGCTCTGCCAATTTCGCCGCGTTTTCGCACCCTACGCAATCACGTGAGCTTCCTTCGTGCCTGCGTGCCTCGATGCCTTCGTGCCTCTGTCGAGGATTACTTTACCTCGCGCGGGCAGAAGTCAGCCGCTCCACTTGCCGATATCTATCGGCCTACTTGCCGCTGGCCTGTGCCTCGCGGAAACGCTGCAGCCACTTGGGGCGCTCGGCCTGCCAGGCCTCATCGGGCAGTTCCAGCAGCCGCAGACGGAATTCCTTCCAGTACGGCATCCGTCCCTGGTAGAAGCGAGGCTCGGCCTCATGCATCTCCAGCAGCTTGCCGCCGTCGACGGTGATGTCGATGCCAGTGACGAAACGGGCGGCCGGCGAGCAGAGGTAGTAGCACGCCATGGCGATGTCATGCCCGTGGCCGACCATCCGCAGCGGTTGCGAGCCAACCGGATCATTCTCCATCCGGCCGCGGAACTCCTCGGCGATCTGCGTGGCGTACGGCTCGCGCAGGAAGCGCTTCGTCCAGTCCAGCCGGTGATTGGTGTTGGGTATAACGCCCGGCGAGACGCTGTTGACGCGGATGTTGTACGGAGCCAGCTCCACCGCCAGCTCGCGCGTCATCGCCATCAGTGCCGCCTTGGTACCGGTATACAGCGAGCAGAAAAACACGGCGCGGTGGCCGTTGATGGAGGAGATGTTAACGATCGACCCACCGCCGGCGTTGCGCATGTGCGGGATGGCATGCTTGGTGAGCAGCCAGGGCGCACGGACATTGGTCTGGTACAGGCGATCGAAATCGGATGCATCCTCCTCGGTGATCGGACCGGATGCCGGAACCGCGCCGCAGTTGATGATGGCGTCGATGCGGGAGAACTTCGCGACAGTCTGCTCGATGAGGCCACTTAGTTCATCGGGCTTCGTCAGGTCGCAGGCAATACCATGCACCTTATCGTGCCCGCGCAGCGTGTCGGTCGCGCGGGTAATCCTTTCGCCGGGCAGATCGCTCACGACCACGGCGGCATCGTTTACTGCGAAGACCTCGGCGATGGCACTGCCGACATTGCCGCCGGCGCCGGTGACGATCACCACCTTGCCGGCCATGGAAAAGGCTTCACCGGCCGACAGCGGCATCGGCGTGCCCAGGGGAGTGACAATACTCATGGTTTGTATCTCAATCTGCCGACCACCGCCCCGGCCAGACAGGCCCAGAGGCAGGATCTGCTATATGGAAGCAATATTGTATCCTGCCTGGGGAAACCGGCCAGTGGACGCGACACGCCTCTATCTCGACGCCACGGCAGCAAGGGCTTTTCACCACGACGTAACGACGGTGAACTACGAGCCCCCAGAGCGGCCTGCCCCCGGGACGCCCCGGCCCTGAAAGCATATCTTCGCCGAAGATCTCCTTACCTCCCGCAGGCGGAGGACCGCCACTCTACTTTGGGTGGAACTGCGGGATCTAAGCAGATCCCCGGCTTAATTTGCCCTTCGGGTAAGCGCGCTCTCGGCCTCGTCGTTCTCCGTCGTTTCCTCGTCAGATCGCGGTAGGGCTCAGCGCGAGCGGCGGCGCAGCAGCGCCATTCCGCCCAGTGCCACCAGGCCCAGGCCCATCGGTTCCGGGACGGCCACGCTGAACTCCAGCACGTGCAGGTTTGTGCCGGTGCGCGTAGTCAGCGGCGAGGCTTCCTGCAGGAAGATCGAGATGATCCCGTCATTCAGGAAGCGGCTGCTGTCCACCAGCGGTTCGCCGTCAAAAATCATGTCGCCCAGGTAAAGGATGCTCCAGTCGCTGTAGTCCGAGGCGGCAGTTGCGCCGGCGATCACCAGGCGGCCCTCGCCGTAGACGTAATTGGTCGGCACGCTGTCCACGCGGGTGGTGTAGATGGCAAAGACATTGCCGTCGTTATCCGCGAGGATCTGTCCGCGCCGGCCAAGGCGAAGCGGCTGAAGCTCGCCATCGATCTCCACCTCCACCGGCAGCCGGCGAGATGACCACTCGCCGGTGTCGGCGTCGCGGAAATAGTGGAAATACGCCGAGTCCTCCGGGGCCCAGGTTGGGTCGCCCGACTGCCACTCGAAGCCCGGCTCCTGCCGACGATGCCACATCAGGGCGTGCACGTTGCCCTGGCCATCCACAAACTGCGACTGCTGGTTGTACAGCGACTGCTGCCGATCCATCGGCTGGACGATCACTCCCGGGTCATTGAAGGCGATCTTGTCGCCGATCGCGGTGTTGGCGATCACCACACCGTCGTTGTTCTTCCAGGTGATGCCGCCATCCTCGCTGTAGGCGTAGCTGATGTCGTGATTGGCGCCGCCGCTTGCTTCACGCCAGACAAAGGTGGTGTGCAGCTTGCCATCCGGGCCGTAGTCAAAGCCGTTGGGATAGGCATTTCGCGTGTTCGAGCCGAAGTAGCTGCCGCCGCCGCTGGAGGTAAAGGCCGTGGGCGTACTCCATGAGCCATTGGAGTAGGTGCTCAGGACAAACTCACCGTTGCCGCTGGAGCCGTTGCGATATGCGAAATGCAGATCGCCATTGGGGGCATTGAAGAAGGTCGGGTAGCTGACGACGCTGACGGTGGTGCCGCTCAGGTGTCCCTGCTCGGCGTTGAACATCCCCGGGCCCCAGGCATCCTTGTTGTTGGTCACCAGCCCCGGCACACTCACGCGATAGCGCAGATTGTTGGCGTGATGGTCCCAGGAGAGGTGCAGCGTGCCATCGTTCTTCGAGATCCCGATGGAGATCACGTTGTGCACGTTGGAATCAAAGATGCCGCGGGTCAGGGCAGAGCCGGTGTCGACAACCTCCCACTCGCCCACGTTCGCCCCGTCGATGGTCCGGCGGGCGATCATCACGCTCCGGTCCGCGTCATTGCGATACCAGGCGGTGTACTGATAGCCATCGTGGGAGATGAGGATATCGGCCTGGAATGCCTCGCCGTTGATGGCCCGCCCCCAACTTCCGTTGTTGGCGTACAACAGCGCGTTGCTGTCCACGATCGAATCGCTGGTCGGCGTGACAGACATCGCGCCAGCCAGGGAAACAGAAACTCCAACCAGCGACGCGGCCGCCGCACCTGCAATTGCAAACCTTCGATACATCTTGTCACACCCGCGATCAATAAAGCTCGGTACAGGGCGGGACGGCGTCCTGTGCCGCCCCGCCCATGGCTATCAAGTAAGAACAATCAGCGCCGACGGATAAGCAGCAGCCCGCCCAGCGCCGCCATGCCGGCTGCTGAGGGTTCAGGAACCACGGTGATGCTGCCGGTACCGCCATCGACGAACAGGCTGTCATACGCGCTGTTCAGGTCGCTGAAGCTGTAGGTACCGGCCGAGAACTGGTTGCCCAGTATGCTCAAGCCGCCGACAGTCAGGTTCTGGTCCAGCGTCACGAGGGCATCGTCATTGATGGTCAGCGTGCCGGAAGTCGACCAGTCATAGTCCGGGTCGAAATGGCCGAAGGCATCAATCTGCAGATTGGCGGCCTCACCAAGGCCGGCCGCCGCCTTGAGGGTCGTCACCGTATTGGCCGTGCTGCTGACGGCCGCGCCCAGCACGGTCGCCGATCCGCCAACGCGCCAGGTGCCATCGAACTCGTTGGTGCTGTTGGTGACGCTGATCGTACCGCCTTGCAGCAGGTGGATGGTCGCTCCGCCAACCACCTGGGCATCGAGCACGATATGGCGGAAGTTGCCCGAGACGCCGGCCGTGCGGATGTAAACCGTGTCGCCGTCATTGACGGTCAACTTGCCGGCCAGACCGGCAGTGCTGCCGCCGATCGAGTTGACGATCACGCCGCCGTTGACCAGTCGCAGATCGTCCACCTGCACAGTAGCGCTCTGGCCGTTGGTCACGTTCTCCGAGCTGGACAGGTTGAACTGCGCCCCATCGATGGTCAGCGAGTCGCCGGGAAATACGCGCAGCGTCTGCCCGGGGGCATACACCGGCGAACGCAGGGTAAAGCTCGCGCCGGAGACTACATAATCATGCCCGGCCTGTGCCGCCTGGTTGTTGCTCCAGGAGCTGGCCGTCGCCCAGCTCTGCCCGAAGGACGCGTTGGAATTGACCATCGTGATGACGTCTGCATAGCCGTACGAGCCGGCCATGAACACTGCCGCCGCGATGGCGGCCAATTGTTTCGTATGCTTCATAGAGCCTCCTGGTAAGTTGCCACCCGGCGGGGGTGGACGTTGTTCAAATTAGCCCCTTGCCACTTGCAGCAACCGTCACGGATTTCGCGCCCGTGACACACCGCCGGACGCCGCGGCGCCCATCGTCAACGGCTACTGTACATCGACACTGAACTCAAGCACATGCAGTTTACTGCCGGTACGACCCGGGTCATCCGAGGCTTCCTGAAGGAATATCGACAGGATGCCGTCGCGGATCAGCCGCTCCTGGTCGACCAGCGGCTCGCCGTCGAAGGTCGTCTCGCCGACGTAAAGGATCTCCCAGTCGCTGTAGTTGGAGGCGGCCGTCGCCCCGGCGATCACCAGGTGGCCGGGGATGTAGACATAGCTTGACTTCGGATCATTGCGGGTGGTGTAGACGGCGATGGCGTTGCCATCCTTGTCTGTCAGGATCTGGCCGCGCCGCCCGATCGGCAGCGGACGAACAGTATCCCCATCTCTGTACTCGACCGGCAGCCGCCGCGAACTCCACTGGCCGGTAGCCGGATCGCGGTAGTAGTGGTGATACGCCGAATCCAGCGGATCCCACTTCTTGTCGCCGCTCTGCCACTGGAACCCCGGCTCCTGCCGGCGATGCCACATCAGCGCGTGCACTCCGCCGTTCTTGTCGACCGTCTGGCCCTGCGTGTTGTACAGCGACTGCCGCAGGTCCAGCCGCCAGATCACCAGCCCCTCATCACCCAGGTCCATCGGGTCGCCGATGGCGGTATTGGCGACGATCTGCCCGGCGTTGTTCTTCCAGGTGATGCCGCCATCCTCGCTGTAGGCGTAGTTGATGTCGTGATTCGACCCGCCGGCATGTTCGCGCCACACCCAGATGACGTGCAGCTTGCCGTCCGGGCCGTAGCTTAGCCCGTTGGGGTACCCGTTGCGGGTCTGGTTGCTGTAGCGGCTCCCATCGGGATAGGTCTCGACGTAGGTTCCGCCGCCCTTGCCGATGAACAGCCCCGGGCTGGACCACGCGCCATTGACGTACTGCGCGATGCGGTAATCGCCATCGCCGCTGCTGCCGTTGCGGTACATGAAGGTCAGGTCGCCCGACGGTGTCGATACGAAGTATGGATAGGTGATGCTCCCGACGCTGATGTTGCCCAGCCGGCCGGGGGACGTCTTGGTAAACATCCCTGGCCCAAAGGCATCCTTGTTGGTCGTCGCCAGGCCAGCTACCGAGACGGCGTAGTTCAGCGAATTGACGTGGTGGTCCCAGGAGAGGTGCAGCGTGCCGTCGTTTTTCGCCAGGCCAATGGAGATGACGTTGTGCACGTCCCAGGTGTCGTCGCCGTGCTTGATGTCAAAGCCGGTATCGACAACCTCCCACAGCCCGACCCTGGCAGCCGATGCACCGGTGCCGATCGGCCGTCGGCCAACCATGACGCTCATGTCCTGGTCATTAGTGTACCACGCTGCGTACTGGTAGCCATCATGTGAGACGATGGCATTCCCCTGGAACGCCTCTCCGTTGATCGCCCTGCCCCAGGCGCCTGTCCTGGGAAAAAGCAGGGCATTCGTATCCAGGATTGAGTCGCTGGTGAGCGACACGCTCATGCCGGCCATTGCCACTTCTCCAATTGCCAGAAGGAGCGCTGATACTACCAGTAGTCTTCCTTTCAGACTCATCCAACTCACCTGCGCCTGGGCGCGAATGCCACTGCCAAGCACCAATCCTCTTGCCTCAGCCGCGACGTGCACGGCGCATCAGGCCCAGCCCTGCCAGCCCGACGAGCGCCAGCGATGCCGGTTCGGGAACATAGAAGATGAAGTCGCCGGCCCCGCGGGCCACGCCGCTGATGCGCACCTCGTCGACCAGCTCCAGCTCGGCACGGAAGGCACTGCGCGTCTGGGTGCCGACACCCAGGCGGTTGCCGTCGCCGGCCACCAGGCTGGTAAGGCTCAACGTGCCGATGCTGTTGGCCTCAGTGACCGAAGGATCGACGCTCGTCCAGAAGAACTCCAGGTTGTCCGGCGAGGAGAAATCGCCGGTGAACGCCACCGCCACATGGAACCACTGGTTCTCCTGGTAGGCGTGGGGACCGGTGGTCGGGATGGCCACGTTGTAGTTGGTGGAGCCGTTGTAGAAGGAGAGATTCCCGCCGTTCACGCGGAAGATAAACCCGCGGACGCTGCCGCCATCGTGAGCGATGATCGTCTGCTCGTCGGTGATGTTCGGCAGGCGGATGATCGCCTCGTAGGTGAATGCGCCATCGGCGCCCTGCAGGTCGGCCTGGTCCACCGCGCCGCTGCCTGTCGCCGAGGTGCCGGTGCGCAACCCGCCGCCGGTTCCCCACTGGTTGACGTGATAGGAGCCGGTACCCGAGTTGTAGACATTGAAAGCATATCCAAAGCCGCTGACGCCGGATGCCTGGTACCCGCCGTTGGTCGTGCCATTTCGGCCAGTCGGCCCGCCGGTGTCACCCAGGTCCAGCAGCGAACCCTTGGTGCCATGGTTGATGATCGCCCCTGAAGCCTCTTCAAAGTGATACAGGGCAAGCGTGTGCTCGTCGGGGGTATAGGGAGCGATGGCCGCCATCGCAGAAACCGACAGCAACCCGCTGGCCGCAGCCACGAAACCGATATGTTTTACCTTCATCTCCAACCTCCTGAACCTGCATGGATTGCAGCAGCCGCCTGCGCGCAGACGGCGGGCGAAAAAGCGACAATATTGTTGACGGAGAACGGGCCCAACTATAGACCATAATGCGCCGTAAAGTTACCAAAATGCGCAAGAAGGATTGCTCCTCATGTCCACGACCTCCACGGTTCGCAAGATAGGCCTGGTCCTTCAGGGCGATGGATTTCCTGAAGGCGTTTTTCAGGGTATCATGGATTACGCTCGCCCACACCGCCCGTGGAGCATCTACCGCGTCCCTCCCACTATAGATGGTTTGCGACAACTTGCGCAATGGCAACCAGATGGAATCATCGGCCAGCTCGCCGACCCCACCGCCGTCGCGGCCGTGCTGAAGATGGGCATACCGGCCATCAATATAAGTGGTATCCGCGAAGTGCCGGAGCTGGTCAGTGTGCTCAGTGACAATGTCATCATCGGCGAACTGACGGCCGACTACCTCTATTCGCTGGGATGCCGTCACTTCGCCTTCGTCGGGCAGGATGGCTCTCTACAGTTTCGCACGTCAGAGATGCCCGGCCCACAGCGCCTGGAGACCCTCACCGAGCCTCCCGCTT
>JAKORQ010000353.1 GCA_029777755.1 Planctomycetota bacterium | reverse complement strand
CCTGATGGGATGGATGAGGCCGTACCGGCTGCACTATGCCTCAGGAATCACCATCGGCATGGTGATGATCGGGGTGTGGATGGCGGGCCCGAAGTTCTTCGAGCACCTGGTCAACTACACCAAGAAGTTTGTCGATGGCGAGCTTGGCGAGACCACCACATCCGAGGCGATCTGGCACGTGATTGGCGTTGTTGCCTTCATGGCGTCGATTAACGCGGTGGCGCTGGTGCTGGATCGCTGGCGCATCCTCATCATGACCTATGCTGGTGAGCGAGTGCAGTTCGACCTGCGGCGGGCGGTGTTCAACCACCTGCAGCACCTGTCGATGAGCTACTACGATCGCAACAAGCTCGGGCGCATCATCTCTCGCTGCACCAGCGATATTGGTTCGCTGCGCGAGGTCAATGTCTGGGGCATCGACGCTATCGTGCTCAACCTGCTGATGCCCACGGCGGCCGCCATCCTGCTGGCGACGCTTACCGACATCCGCCTCTTCCTTTCTGTCTGCTGGTTGGGCCCGGCGTTCTTCTTGGCCAACCGGATCTTCCTCAAGCATTCGGGCAAGGCGTGGCAGGTCGTGCGCGAGGGATTTACCCGCGTCTCCACCAACCTTGCGGAGAACATCACCGGCGTGCGCGTGGTGACGGCTTTCAACCGCCAGGAGCCGAATCTCGACGAGTTCAACCGACTGCAGGTGATCAACACCATCAACAACGTCTCGGCCTCTCGCGTGCAGGGGGCGTATGTCTCGGCACTGGCGGTGATGGGATTCATCGGCAAGGCGGTTATTCTCATCTACGGCGGATACCTCGTCTTGCACAAGCCGGATGTGACGGTTGGCAAGGTCCTGGCGGCCAGCTTCTACTGGGACTGGTTCATGAATCCCATGCGCGACCTTGGCACCTGGTACAACAACTACATGGTTGCCATGGCCGGAGGCGAGCGGGTGTTTAACCTGCTGGATACCAAGCCGGATGTCGCCGACCTGCCGGATGCAAAGCCGCTGCCGCGCATAAAGGGCGCCGTGGAATTCCAGAACGTCACCTTCGGCTATAAGCCGGAGACGCCAGTGCTG
>JAKORQ010000352.1 GCA_029777755.1 Planctomycetota bacterium | reverse complement strand
GCCGGCCTACTTCGAGTCCATCGGGGTCGAGTACCGCATCGTCACCGAGAACACCTACAAGATCGTCAAGGACAAGATCCCTGAGGGCAAGACCACCTGCTCCCTGTGCTCGCGCTTGCGCCGGGGCATCATCTACCGCACCGCGAAGGAGCTCGGGGCCACCAAGATCGCCCTCGGCCATCACCGTGATGACATGATCGAGACCCTGTTTCTCAACATGTTCTTCGGCGGCAAGATGAAGTCTATGCCACCCAAGCTGGTCAGTGACGATCGCCAGAATGTCGTTATCCGTCCGCTGGCCTATTGTTCCGAGAAGGACATCGAGCGCTTTGCCCGGGGCATGGAATACCCGATCATCCCGTGCAACCTCTGTGGCAGCCAGGAGAACGCCCAGCGCAAGCAGATCAAGGCTATGCTTCGTGATTGGGATGCCCGTTTTCCGGGCCGTATCGTGTCCATCTCCACAGCCTTGAAGAATGTGGTGCCATCCCATCTGGCCGACAATGCCTTGTTTGATTTTCAGGGGGTGTCCTGCGATACAGAGGTTGAGCAGGGAGATGTAGTCTTCGACAATCCCGACATGCCCGAAGCTCCGACCGGGTCTGCCGCGATTCCCATCGAGGTATGGAGAAACTAGTGTCGGAGCCCCTTGCGCCTGACCTGTACCGGGCCTTCCCCGGGGATGCCGGCGCTGTGCCGGGCGAGCCGTCAATTACCGTCGTCGGAGTCTGTGAGAATGATTGAGCGTTCCTCCGCAGCCTGCCTGCTGTATGCCGATGTGGCCGGCGGTGCACCCCTTGCCGTCAAACTCGGCGAAGCTGAGGCCGGCTATGCGGTCGAGCGCTGCCTGAACCGGATGTCCCGATGTGCGGAGGCGTATTCGGCCAGCGGCCTTGAGTTGCACCCGGACGGTTTGCTGGCACGTTTTCCGGAGGCTGATTCAGCCCTGCTCGCCGCCCGGGAGATGCGTGAGCGGGTGCGGGCACTGCCGCCCATGAGCGGCATCAAGCTCGTCTTGCGGGCCGGAGTGGTGCTCGAGGCCGAGGCAGAAAAGGCCGATGAGAAGGCCGAAGTGATGGCCGTCAGGCTGGTTACCAGTCATAACCCGGACACCATATCGGTATCCGAGAGCTTCAGTGAGGCCCTGTCTCCGTCCATGCGCCGCATGCTCAGCCGCATGGAAGAAAACAGCGGGGTTCCGTTTCCGACACTTGAACTGGGCGATCTCCCGCCGCCGACCCCGGCAGAGTTGCGCCACGAGGCGGCACAGGCCCTCAAACAGCTGCGGGTGAGCTTCCGCGGGCAGAACTGGGTCATAGACGCAGCCCATCCGACGCTGCTCTTCGGGCGCGAAACCGGCAACGACATTGTCGTGGCCGATCCGCGGGTGTCCCGGCAGCACGCCCGCATTGAGTTACGTAGCGGTCTGTTCTATCTGGCCGATTCCAGCACCAATGGCACCTATCTTCTCGAAGAGGGAAACCCGGAGCACTGCATCAAGCGCGACGAGTTCATCCTGGGTGAAAAGGGGCATATCGGCTGCGGTTTCTCGCCGGCCGAGAACATGTCCGACGCAGTGGCCTTTGCCATCGACTGACAGGTCGTGCGGAGCGCGCAGGGCTGAAATGCAGAAGGGCCGCAAATGCGGCCCTTCGTGCTGATGGAGGCGGGCGGATCAATTCGCCTTCAGGCAGTCGCTCATGAACTTCTTGCGCTCATTACCCTTCAGTGCTTTCTCGCCAGCGTCCTTGTTGCAGGACTTCATCTTGTCCTGCTGGGTGGTCTTGGCAGGCTTGGCGGACAGACATTCCTTCATGAACGCCTTGCGCTCGTCGCCCTTCAACGCCTTGTCACCCGCAGAGGCATTGCATTCCTTCATCTTGTTCTGCTGGGCGCCGGCCGCGAGAGCGGCGGGTGCCAGGCTGGCGGCGAGCAGGGAAACGGCGACGCTCAGGATCATTTTTTTCATCAGGCCACTCCTCGTAGGAAGGATTATCAGGAACTGCGACACCATCATAAACGGAGCATGTGCAATGGCGTTGACGCCCCGCCGTGCCCGGGAGTGATTACACCGCATGCGCCACATTCTTTTGCAGCTTTGTGTGTCCAGTCTTCAGACGCCGTTCTCTTCCATGGCCCGGCGCTGGCGATCCACGAACTCCTGGGTGGAGTCGATGCCACGCAGGAGCAGGATGGTCGAGCGCACGGCGGCTTCGAGCAGCACCGCGAGGTTGCGACCAGCCGCCACGGGCAGGATCACCCGCCGTACCGGGATGCCCAGGATCAGTTGTTCCTCGGCATCCTGGCTGAGGCGCAGAGGGTCTTCCTGACCGGGCTGGCGGCGCTGCAGATGAACGACGAGCTTGAGCTTCATCTTCCGGCGACACGCTGTTTCGCCGAAGATCGTGCGGATGTTGAGGATGCCCAGGCCGCGAACCTCAATCACGTCCTGGAGCAGTTCAGGGCAGCGTCCTTCCAGGACGTTCGGAGCGATGCGTGAAAACTCGACGATGTCATCGGCGACCAGACCGTGGCCCCGGGAAATCAGTTCGAGAGCGAGTTCGGACTTGCCGGCACCGGAGTCTCCGGTGATGAACACCCCCAGGCTCAGAACGTCCATCAGGACCCCATGCAGGGCCACCCGCTCGGCCAGCTTGCGCGACAGGTAGCTGCGCAGGTGGTCAATGACGTTGGCCGCCGGCAGCAGGCTGGCGAACAGCGCCACGTCTTCGTTGGCACACAGGGTGCGGATGATGCTGGGGATATCCTCGTCGTCGGCGACGATGAGGGCCGGGGGGGCGTAGGAGAGGATCTCCCGTACGTGGTGGATGACCTTTTCCCGGGTCTGGCGCCGGGCCCAGGCAATCTCGGAGGCACCGAGAATCTGCAGGCGGTCTGGGTGGATCAGGTTCAGGTGACCGACCATATCCGCCGGCCAGATGCGGTCTTCCGAGACCGCAATGCGGGTGGCGAGGCTGCCGCAGAGGTGCCGCAGTCTCAGGCGTTCCAGGTTGTCGTCAAACAGCCGCGCTACTGTCGTCTGGCGCATCGCTTCCCCACTGGGCGAAGAGGGCATGGGCAGCCAGGGCATCCGGGGCGTTCAGGAGCTGCTCGCGGAAGGCGCGGTCGCTGAACATCTGGGCCAACTCGGACAGCAATTGCAGGTGGTGTTCGTTGGCCTGTTCAGGCACCAGCAGCACGAACAGCAGGGAGACCGGGCGTCCGTCGGGCGCGTCGAAGGGAACCGGCTCGGCCAGGCGGATGAAGGCGCCAAGGGCATCCTTCAGGCCTTTGATGCGGCCGTGGGGAATGGCGATGCCCTGTCCCAGTCCGGTGGAGCCGAGCTTCTCCCGGGCAAACAGGCTGTCGAAGACGGTGCTTCGGCCGATTCCATGGTTGTTCTCGAACAGCAGGCCCGCTTGCTCGAAAGCGCGCTTCTTGCTGCTCGCCTCGAGTCCGACGACCACGTTGGCCGGCGGCAGTAATTTGGCGATGAGATTCATGCTTGGACTCTCCTGCATGCGGCAAGGACCGACACAGGTTTCCGATGAAGGGCGATTCAGGGAGGATCCGGAGGCTTCAGCCGCCGGGGCCGTTGTGTCAACTGGGGCGCATTATAGCCACAACGGTCCCGGGGAAAACGGGATTACTTGCGCAGACGAATCAGGATTCGGCCACGTGGTGCTTCAGTGAGTCATGACCATGGTCGGAGACCTTGTCCTTGTACTTCAAAACCTGACGGTCCAGCTTGTCGGTCAGGGCGTCGATGGCGGCGTACATGTCGGAGTCTTCGCTCTCGACATGGATGTCCTTGCCGCGCACGTGAACGGTGACTTCAGCCTTCTGACGCAGCTTCTCCACCGAGAGGATCACGCCGACGCTGGTCACGTTGTCGAAATGCCGGATCACGCGGTCGAGCTTGGAGGTGACGTACTCGCGGATCGCCGGCGTAACTTCGACGTGATGCCCCGTGATGTTGAGGTTCATGGTTGCTACCTTTCTGTCAGATGGTTTTGCGCAGACTGACCGGCGGGATGTCGAGGGACTCGCGGTACTTTGCAATCGTCCGTCGAGCGACCACGATACCCTGCTGGCCCAACAACTCGGCAATCTTCGCGTCGGACAAGGGTTTCCTCTTGTCTTCTGCCCCCACGAGCTGGCGAATCAGCGCCCGAATCGCCGTCGAGGAGGCAGCACCACCGCTGTCGGTGGCGACGTGACTGCCGAAAAAATACTTGAACTCGAAAATGCCCCGCGGCGTGGCCATGTACTTTTGGGTGGTCACCCGGGAGACGGTGGATTCGTGTAGATCCAGCTGCTCGGCGATTTCCCGCAGGGTAAGCGGGCGCATTGCCACATCGCCATAATCGAAGAACTGGCGCTGGCGGTCAACGATCGCTTGCGAGACACGCTGGATGGTCTCGAAACGCTGCTGCACGTTCTTGATCAGCCAGCGGGCCTCCTGCAGGTGGCTGGACAGGGAGCCGCTGGCCCCCCGGTTGTCCCGCAGGATCTGGGCATAAAGCTGATTGACGCGCAGCCGCGGCATGGCGTCGGGGTTGAGATTGACAACCCAGGTGCTGCGCACCTTGCGCACCACGACATCCGGCACCACGTAGCGGGTGTCGGCCTGGGAGAACTGGGCGCCAGGGCGGGGGTTCAGACCCAGGATCAGGTTGTGGGCTTCCCGCAGGGCGTCGTCGTTGCAGCGCAGGGCCCGCTTGAGCTTGAGGAAGTCCCGGGCCGCCAGGAGTTCCAGATGCTCGGCAACAATGGCCAAGGCCAGCTGGCGGGTTTCGGAGCGGGGCAGGGTCTGCAGCTGCAGGGCCAGGCACTGGCCCACGTCCCGGGCACCGACGCCGGCCGGGTCCAGGCTCTGGATCTGGCGCAGGGCGATGTTGAGGTCGTCGATCTCGATTTCGTGTTCGGGGGGCAGCAGGGGCAGGAGATCTTCCAGCTCCTGGCTCAGGTAGCCGTCATCGTCCAGGGCTTCGACCAGAAAGCGCACCAGAGCCCGGTCCCGGTCGGACAGGGGGGTGAGGGCGATCTGGGCATCCAGGTGGTCACGCAGGGACGGTACGGCAGCCTGGAACTCCTGGAAATCGGCGTCATCGTCGTCATCCCGCTGGCCATTGCCACTGCCCGCGGCCATCCATTCACCGGCTTCACCGCTATTGTCGAAATCCTGATCCGGCTCGCGCTCCCGGTCGGCCTCCCGGGATTGTTCCTGATCCCGCTCGTGGGCGGCCTCGCTGCCTGCCGGCGCCACCGGGCCGGGGGCCTCGACGCGGCTGGAGCCCAGATCGCCTTCTGGCTCTTCCCGTTCGAGCATCGGGTTCTCGAGCAGGATCTTCTCGATCTCCTGGTTGAGCTCGAGGGTGGACAGCTGGAGCAGCTTGATGGACTGCTGCAGTTGCGGTGTCAGCGCAAGGTGCTGGGAGAGTTTGAGCTGGAGGCTGGGCTTCATGAGTCGTCTCGGTGCTCAGAGCCGGAAGTGTTCGCCAAGGTAGACCTGACGCACCTGCTCATTGTGGACGATCTCGTCGGGGCGGCCGCTGGCCAGCACTTCGCCGGCATTGATGATGAAGGCGCGGTCGCAGATGCCGAGGGTCTCGCGGACGTTGTGGTCGGTGATCAG